>CANKXQ010000119.1 GCA_947487745.1 Spartobacteria bacterium
CCCCAAGGAGCTGGTTGAGCGTTTGCTCGCGCTCATCGTGTCCACCGCCCATGCCGTGTCCGCGATGGCGACCCACGGCGTCGATTTCGTCAATGAACATCAGGCAGGGAGCTGATTTTTTGCCCTGCTCGAACATGTCGCGAACACGCGAGGCACCGACGCCGACAAACATTTCAACGAAGTCCGAACCGCTGATCGAGAAGAAGGGCACATCCGCCTCGCCTGCGATGGCGCGGGCGAGCAGGGTTTTGCCGGTTCCGGGGGAGCCAACCATGAGGATGCCCTTGGGAATGCGGCCGCCGAGTTTTTGGAACTTCTTGGGATCCTTCAAAAATTCCACCAACTCCTGAACCTCGTCCTTCGCTTCTTCCACGCCGGCGACATCTTTGAAGGTGATGCGGTTTTTATCTTTCGAGAGCATGCGGGCCTTGGACTTTCCAAAGTTGAGCGCCCCCTTGCCCGCCATTTTGATCTGCGAGCGGAAGAAGAAATAGAGGATGACGAGGAAAAAGACGATCGGCAGGAAACTTACGATGGCCGATGCAAGTAGGTCGGATTTGGGAGTGATCGCCGGGGTGATACCGGCTTCGCTAAGAGCCTGCTCGATTTCAGATCCGTTGAATTGTGTGAAAATCGGAGTGTTGAAGGAAACGGGAACTTCCTCGCCGGTTGTTGGTGACGGAAGTTTGAATTTGCCCTCGAAGTATTGGGTGTTGCGACCCTCCTCAACGACGAGTTGGAGGGGCGACTCGGGACTGACGACGAGCTTCCCTTGCTTCACCAATTGAATGAACCTCGGATACTGGATTTGCTGGATTTGAGCGAGATTGTTTCCCCGGAATAAAAACGCACCGCCTATGAGAGCGAAGGCGATGGCGAAGAGCACGAGGCCGCGCCAGTTGAGTTGTGGGTCCTGACCTCCGCCTTGCCGTTGGCGGTTGTCGTTTGATGGCTTCTGGTTTTCGTCTGACATTCCCTTAAGCTTCGCGCAAGATGCCGTCTTGGCAAATGCAAAAAACACTTACGAATCGCGCTCTGGTGGTATCAATCCACGATGTGAGTCCGCTTACTCTTCAGAAGACGGAGCAGATTCTCGACGATCTAAAAAAAATCGGCTGTGCCTCGACATCCTTGCTCGTCATTCCTGACCACCATAGGCGAGCTCGGATTTCGAAGAATGCCACATTTGCCGAGTGGTTGCGGACGCGGGTTGCAGTCGGGCATGAACCTGTTCTGCACGGCTATTACCACCTCAGGGAACAGCAGGAGGCGGATGGTGTTTTTAAAAAAATGGTCACCCAATCCTATACTGCGAGCGAGGGGGAGTTCTTCGATTTGAGTGAAACGGAAGCCCTCGCGAGGTTGAAGACGGGCATGTCGGAATTTACCGCCTGCGGAGTTGCTGCTGCCGGATTCATCGCTCCGGCGTGGCTATTAGGAGATGACGCCGAACGCGCGGTTCGTGATCTCGTTTTTGAATACACCACACGAATTGCCACAGTGGGCGACTTCACCACCGGAACTGTGCACCAGGCGAGAAGTCTTGTCTGGAGCGTGCGGGCGCCATGGCGTCGTGTGTGCAGTCTGGCATGGAATCGTCTCCTTGCGTTGACCCTCCGGAACGCTCCGCTTCTACGCGTGGGCATTCATCCGCCTGACTGGGATCATGCCGCGATCCGGGATCAGATTTTAAACCTCACCTCCGCCGCACTTGCGGTAAGGCGTGCAATGACATATCAGCAATGGCTCGCCAGCACGCGAGGACAAGAATGAGTCGTTCCACAACACGCGCCGATCTACACATCCACTCCCGCCATAGTGACCGGGCGGCGGACTGGGTTTTGCGGCGTCTGGATTTTCCTGCCAGTGCCTCCGATCCTTTTGAGCTTCACAGCAAACTTCGGGCGTCAGGCATGCGCTTCGTCACGCTCACCGATCAAAACACAATTAATGGCTGTTTGGAAATCGCCCACCTGCCGGATGTGATCATCGGCGAGGAGGTGTCTACCGTTTTTCCCGAAGACGAATGCCGTGTGCATCTTCTGGTCTGGGGGATCACGGAATCGCAGCATCGTGACATCCAACAGGCGAGGGAGAGCGTCTATGACCTGCAAAAGTATCTTTTTTCAGAAAACATCGCGCACTCGGTCGCCCACCCTTTTCATAGCGTCAACGGCAAGCTCACCGAGTTGCATCTGCAAAAGCTCATCCTGCTCTTTAGACATTTCGAGTCGGTCAATGCCCGTTATTGCGGCCTGCTGAGCGAGACAGCGCGCGCTGTCCTGAGCGCACTCACCCCTCGTCAGATCGAAACCTTCAACGCCCGCACTGGTATCTCGCCAACGCATCCCGAGCCATGGATTAAAGTCTTCACCGGCGGATCGGACGACCAAGGGGGAACGCAGCCAGGCGTGGCTTTCACCGAAACGCCCGCCGCTGCCGATGCCTCGGCCTTTTTGGAGAATATCCGCACCGGTCGATGCGAAGCTGGCGGAGAATCCGGCACACCGCTTGCCATGGCTCACGGCACCTACAGCACAGCAATCGAATACGCCAAGGCGCGTCTTCCTCTCAAGCCAGGAGATCCCACATCTGTTTTGCTTGAGAAGATCACCTCCCGTTTCATGGAGGGGCGGAATCCCACAGAGTTTTCACTCTTGGACAAGTTTGGTTTTCTTACCCAAGGCATCCTCACAGGGAAAATTTTCGAAATAGCAAAGTCTGGCAATATGTCCCTCTGGAAACAACTTTCGGAGGCCCTGAACCAGCCTGAACTCAAGGCCGCCATGGCACGGGACACGGCCGGAGTCGCCGAAGCCGAGCGCCGGGCCTTCCTGATGGCAAATCTCATCGCGAACAAGATCGGCTACCGTCTCGTCACGGAATTCATCCAACAAATTTCGCGGGGAAAGTTTCTTGAAAGCATCCAGACAATCATTCCCCTGGCGCCGGTCGTGGCCTTGCTCAGTCCCTACATCCACGCATTCCGCCTGCCGAAGCGGGATTGGATGCGGCAGACTGCTTTGCCGATAGCCGGCGAGATGCCAGAGTTTCTGAAAAACAAAAAGCGGGCGTGGTTCACCGACACGCTTGAGGATGTCAACGGCGTCGCGACCACGATCCGCAAAATGACTGCAGCCGGTGTGGCGTCCGGCCACGATGTCACAATCATGACCTGCCGCTCGGAGATTGCAGACCATGGGGTCCCATTGAAAAACTTCGAGCCCATTGGCGAATTCGAGCTTCCCGAGTATGAACTGCAGCGCCTCAGCTTTCCTCCCGTGCTCCAGATTTTCGATCATCTCGAGCGGGGAGGTTTCACGGAGCTGATCATCAGCACACCTGGGCCGACAGGCCTCTGCGCTCTCGCAGCTGCAAAGATGCTTGGCCTGCGCGCGGTCGGCATCTACCACACCGACTTCCCGCAATATGTCCGCATCCTCACGGATGACTCCTTCATGGAGACGCTGACCTGGAATTATATGCACTGGTTCTACAACCAGCTCGATGTGCTCTATGTGAACTCCGAGGATTACCGCAAATGTTGGATTGAGCGTGGGATTCCCCGCGAGCGTCTTCGCATCCTGCCACGCGGTCTTGATACCCACCTCTTCCATCCCTCCAAGCGCGATCGGCGTTTTTGGGAGGCTCGCGGCCTGCGCGAGGGCGAGTTGGCCATGCTTTTTGTCGGCAGGGTTTCGAAGGAAAAAAACCTTGATCTTCTGGTGTCCGCCACACGGCGCCTTGCGGAGTCTCAATCGCCCGTGAGGCCGGTCATTGTCGGTGATGGTCCCTATATGTCCGAGATGAAGCGCCATCTTGGCGATGCCATCTTCACAGGCTATCTCGATGGTGAGGATCTGGCCCGAGCGTATGCCTCGGCGGATTTCTTCGTCTTCCCAAGCACCACCGACACCTTTGGAAATGTGATTCTCGAGGCGCAAGCCAGCGGCATTCCAGTCATCGTTTCGGATATCGGCGGCCCGAGGGATCTCGTCTCCCACGGCGTGGATGGATTTGTCACCAAGGGGCAGGACGCCGCCGATTTGTCTGGGGCTATCCGCAAGCTCGCAGCGGATGCCGATCTTAGAAAAAGCATGGGAGCATCCGGCCGCACTCGCGTTGAAACACGGGATTGGACTGAAGCCTTCCAGAAGTTCTGGAACGAGTCGCCCGAGTGACTACGCCGATCAGGAAAATTTGACGAACTCCCGCAGGAACTGGCCCCATAGGAAAAACATTCCGCGCACCGAGTAGCGGATCATTTCATCCTTGTCGCGCACCAGAATTCCCCGAGCGATATTGTGCTCCAGTTGTGTGCGCAAATCCTTCTCGATCTCTATCCGGAGATATTCTGCGTCCAGAGCAATGAGTTCCAAGCCTGTTTGATTTCCCAGAAAACCCATGTGCGACAAGGCTAACTCTTCCACACTCAGTTCCTCATCCACCCGGTTCAAGATCGTTTGTGGAAGCAAATGCATGCCGTAGGAAAACGGATAGTTCCAAGTCATGAACACTCTTCCATCCACCGCGCGCGAAGTGAATGTGACATAGAAAAATGAGAACCCATTCTGCTCGAGAAGGCAGATTGCTGCCGAGACGCGCTTCTCGGTATTGTAAAAAAGCCGGTAGAAATGTCGCGTCTCGTCGTGACACCAGTCCACATCGTCCGCGTATTCGAAACCCAAGCACTCCATCTCATCCGAGAGACTCGAGAAGTCAGGAAACTGGCTGGATGGCGGAGGCGGGCATTTTTCAAGCTGGCGGTGCAGAGGCAGACGCAGTCGCCGCGCGCGTGTGAGAATTTCCAACCACGGCAGCAGGAACCAAGTGGATGCGAAAACAGCTCCGAGAACCATGCTGCCACCAAGTAGCCATCCGGCGAGGAAGGATGTGGCGATGAATCCCAGTGTGCCGATTCGAAAACAGGCCTGATTGTGAAAGCTGCGCAGGGCGAGCGAAAGAACACCTGCCGCAGCCACAATACAAAGCTCGGAAATCATCGAACCTCCCTGGCTTTTAGAAAACGCTCCAATTCGGCCACATCGAACTCAGCCAGC
Source organism: Spartobacteria bacterium (assembly GCA_947487745.1). Taxonomy (GTDB): domain Bacteria; phylum Verrucomicrobiota; class Verrucomicrobiia; order Chthoniobacterales; family Terrimicrobiaceae; genus UBA967. The sequence goes on from CANKXQ010000119.1 coordinate 5,061, forward strand.
ACCCCGCCATCCA
>CANKXQ010000120.1 GCA_947487745.1 Spartobacteria bacterium
TCTTCTGCTGCTCATCGCCGTGTCGTTCTGGAATTCCGCGAGCCTGACTTCGGACAAGAAAAACGAGATGTCCCTCGGCGTTCTCGGGGAGCCATCGACACTCAACCCGATCCAACAAGCGGACGGTGCCGCATCGCAAGTGGCGGGGTCCATTTTCAACGGTCTTCTGAAATACAACCCGGATCTGGAAATCATTGGCGACCTGGCCGAGTCATGGTCGCTCGACCAGACAACGACTCTGGTTTTCCGAAACGAAGAATCCGCCAGTGCGGCGAAAAGCCAGCTTGAGTCGCTCCGTGCGGAGTGGAGCACCTGGACACTGGATGCCGTGAAACAAAGCGGGCGCGAGCTTCTTCTGCACTTCACCGAACCCGGCCTCGAATCCTCTAAAAAAATCGTCTCCCTCCTGCCTGCGGATGCCTTGGCGCCACTGGCCACACTGCGCGTGGAGGTGAAGGAAAAAGCCGCCGACACTCTGCAGCGCCTTAGCAAGACGCTCGCGGACGAATCACTGGTCCGCGTGTGGGTGGAAAGCGGCGCGGCGTTTGAGATCAGCGCCGACCCAGCACTCAAGGGCGATATCGAAAAATGGCTCAACGCCAACGGAGGCGGCACGGTGCAGATCGGCGAACCAATTTCGTTTTTCGCCGAACCTCAGGTGGTCTTCAAACTGCGAAAAAATGTCCGCTGGCACGACGGGGCACCGTTCACCTCGCGCGATGCCGCCTTCACCTACCGGGCTATCATGGACGACACCACCGCCTCTCCGCGCAAGCCGGACTTTGATTTGATCCTCAAAGTCGAGACGCCGGACGAGCACACCTTCCGCGTGACCTACCGCAAGCCCTACTCGCCCGCCCTGGAGAGTTGGATGATTTCCCTCCTCCCCGCACATTTACTGGAGGGAAAGCCCACGACTTGGTGGACACAGAATTTCAATCGCACACCGGTGGGAACCGGCGCCTTTCGTTTCGGCGAGTGGAAGACGAATGAATTCATCCGCGTGGAGCGGAATCCCGATTACTTCGATGCCCCCGGGCCGTGGCTGGATGGGATCGTCTATAGATTCATGCCTGACCAACTCACCCTGCGTCTCGCATTTGAGACACGGCAACTGGATTTCTGGGGCGCGGAGCCATGGACAGTAAACGCGTTTGTGAACGACCCTCGCTTCCAAGTCTTCACAAGCCCGACGAGCAGCTACACCTACATCGGCTGGAATCTTAAACGCCCGCTCTTCCAGGATCCTCTCGTGCGCCGCGCGCTCGCGCATGCGGTCGATGTGCCATCCATGGTCCGCTTCATCCTCTATGGCCACGGCCTCCAGAGCACCGGACTCTTTACCCCGCAGATGTGGTTTTTCAACCCGCTTATCAAACCCTTCGCCTATGACCCGGAAAAAGCCCGAGCTCTACTCGCCGAGGCGGGATGGAAACCGGGGCCGGATGGAATCCTTCAAAAAAATGGCGTGAGATTTTCCTTCACCCTCATCACGAACAATGGAAACGAAGTCCGCCGCGACATCGCCACACTCACGCAGGATGGCCTCAAGCAACTGGGTATTGAAGTGAAGGTGGAACTCTACGAGTGGGCTGTATTTTTAAAAAACCACATCAACAAAGGCGACTTCGATGCCATGGTGCTCGGATGGTCGCTTGGCAACGGCTACGACCAATTTCAAATCTGGCATTCCTCACAGGCAAACCCCGAGCAACTCAATGTCGTGGGCTACAAAAGCGAGAGGGCCGATCGCCTGCTTGATGACATCCGGCAGGAATACAACCGCGAGAAAATTATCCGCATGGCGGGCGACCTGCAGCAGACCATCTACGGGGATCAACCATACCTCTTCCTCTATGTTCCCGAAGGCACCAGCGTGATGTGGAGGGACGCCTACCGCATCCGCCGTCCGGATGGCAAGGGCGGTTGGATCGATTCCCCTGTCGAAATGACCAAGGCTGGTTGGGCTTACTGGTCCGAGTGGTTCTACAGGCCGGAATTTGCAGATCGCCTTCCCTCTACTCCAGAGTCTTAAAAGTGGTGGTGAAGAAATACAAGTAGGCGAAAACAAGCAGGCCTAAAATCACCACCGCTGGAAAAACGAGGTTGATCCAGCGCATTTCCCTGCCCTCGAGTTCCAGAATGCGCAGCTCACTCGTGCGAGCAGCAGTGGGGTTTGCCTGCGCCTCGTTGGCCTTGCTCAAGGCAAAGCGCAGATGTTCGATCAACTCGTCGTAGGATTGATAACGCTTCGAAGGCATTTTCGACATCATGCGGTTGATGACATAGGCCGTCTCATTGCACACGTCGGGAGCAAAGGCTTGGAGGCTCACTGGGCGGCTTTTGAGTTGTTTCAGCGCGACGAGGGATGCGTTATCGGCCTCATAGGGTGGACGGCCTGCCATGGCATGAAACAGCGTGCCGCCGAGACTGTAGATATCGCTTCGAAAATCCTCGGGCAGTTCGTCGAGCTTCTCCGGCGCGACATAATACGGGGTTCCCCAGATTTCCGTCGGAGATGTTGCTGCATCACTTGCAACCACAGCCAATCCGAAGTCCACGATCTTCACCGTGCCACGATCTGCGAAGAGAATATTCGCCGGCTTGATATCGCGGTGGATGAGGCCGATTTCCATGGCGGCCTTGAGGCCCTGCGCGACCTGAATACCCACTTCGAGCGCGGTGATTTCGGGAACCACTCCCCGCTCCTGCATGAGGTCGTCGAGAGAACCACCACCAATCAACTCCATGGCGATGTAAAATTGTGAGCGACATTCTCCGAAATCAATAATCCGAACGACATTGGGATGGTTGATTTGAGCGGTCGTGCGGGCCTCATGCGCCATTTTTTTCGACTCCCCCTCGATATCGCTCTCCTGCATTTTCAGCACCTTCAACGCGACTTCGCGTCCGAGATTGAGATCAATGGCGCGATAAGCCGAGCCCATGCCACCCTCTCCAAGAAGGGAGGTGATTTGGAACTGGTTGAAATTCGTGCAAGCCTTGAAGAAGTGTCCGCAAGTTGGACAGTTGGTATCGGAAAAGGCAGGCCAACCCGTCAGGTCGAGAGTGGTCTGACAATTCGGGCAAGTCTCGATGCAAGAGGGGGAGATTTGGACGATTTGTTCTGTGCTATCCATGGGAACGGGCGGGGGACTGAACTCTGTGAACATAGCGCTTTTTTGAAGCCACGCGCAATCTGAAACTCAAACCAAGCGGGGGCGAAATCGGAGTTGCCGCACCTCGCACCGAGGATTTAGCTTCTTACACCTATGGGAAGACAATGGCTCCACGCCAAGCGAGAAGTCGCAAATCTGAAAAAAGGCCAAGTCGTTGGCAAACTGGTGAAGGAAATGATGGTCGCCGCAAAACTCGGCGGTCCTGACATTGAGGGCAACGCCCGCCTTTATGCCGCTGTCGAAAAGGCCCGCAAAGCCTCTGTGACACGCGATGCCATCGAACGCGCCATCAAGAAAGGCGCAGGAATCGGCGATGAGAAGCTCACCTTAGAGCATCTCGTCTTCGAGGGCTATGCCCCGCACAAGGTGCCGGTGATCGTGGAGGCTCTCACGGATAATGTGAACCGCACGGCTCCCGAAATGCGCGTGCTTTTCAAAAAAGGACAACTCGGCACGGCAGGAAGTAACAAGTTTCTCTTCGATAATGTCGGCATCGTGGAAGCCCACCATGCGGATTTATCGATCGACCCAGAGGAGGCCGCCATTGAAGCCGGCGCCAATGATTTTGTCGTGCTGGAGGAAGGCGAGAATGACGACATTCCCGCTGGCACCAAAGGCGTGAAATTTTTGACCGAACGAACAGCCACTGGCGCCGTCTCGAAATGGCTCGCCCGGCATGGGTGGTCGGTGGTCACCAGTGAACTCGGCTACATTGCCAAGCAGTTCCCCACCCTCAGCGATGAGCAACGCACCGAAGTCGGCGAGTTTCTACAGGCCCTCGAGGACAACGACGATGTCCACCGTGTCTGGGCGGCTCTGAAGTAGTCCGCCATGGAAGCCACTGCCACGCGCCTGGTCGAGCGCTTGAGAGCGGCCGGGCACGAGGCGTTCTTCGCCGGTGGCTGCGTTCGCGACATGCTTCTCGGCAAGGAAGCCCACGACATCGACATCGCCACCAGCGCCAAGCCCGAGGAGGTGCAACACCTCTTCCCCCGCACAGTGGCGGTGGGCGCTGCATTCGGCGTGATTGTTGTGCTTGAGGACGACTTCGAATTTCAAGTGGCCACCTTCCGCTCGGACGGCGCTTACAAGGATGGCCGCCATCCCGAGTCGGTTTCCTTCACAACAGCCGAAGGCGATGCCAAGCGGCGCGACTTCACGGTCAACGGCCTTTTCTACGATCCCATAGAAAAAAAGATCATCGACCATGTCGGTGGTGAGTCGGATTTGAAGGCAGGCATCCTTCGCAGCATCGGAAATCCCGAGGAGCGGTTTTCTGAGGACAAGCTGCGCCTCATCCGCTGTGTTCGTTTTGGGGCATCCCTCGGCTTCCAAATTGAAGAAGAAACATGGAAAGCCGTTTGCCGCATGGCGCCGCAAATCACTGTCGTCAGCGCCGAGCGCCTCCGAGACGAGTTGGTGAAAATTTTTACCAATCCCTCGCGCGTCACTGGCTTTGATTTGCTTGATACAAGCGGCCTGCTTGAGATTTTGCTGCCCGAGGTGACACGGATGAAAGGCTGTGAGCAACCGCCGGACTTCCACCCCGAGGGGGATGTGTTCGTCCACACACGCCTCATGTTGTCGCTCTTGCCGCCCGAGGTCTCAATTCCCCTGGTGTTCTCTGTGCTTCTCCATGACACCGGCAAACCCGGCACATTCCGGCGCGATGAGACCGGGCGCATCCGCTTCAATGGGCACGAGAGCGTGAGCGCGGAGATCACCACATCCCTCTTTGAGCGTCTTCGGTTTTCCAATGCCGAGACTGAAGCAACGGTCGTCGGCGTGAAAAACCACATGTCGTTCAAGGATGTGAGAAACATGCGCGTAGCGACTCTCAAGCGCTTCCTGGCGCGTCCCACCATCGAGGATGGAATGGAGCTCCACCGCGT
>CANKXQ010000121.1 GCA_947487745.1 Spartobacteria bacterium
GAAGCGCTGGCATTCAGGTTCACCGCCAATCGGCTTGTATTGTATCCGATATCAATCCCGGCTGTCATCGCGAGCGGGTTGCGCTGCGCACCCGTTCCTGCGGCCGTGTAGTCTTGGTTGAAGTAGTATCTGTAGCCAGCGGAGTATTGCGCCGAGACATTCCACACACCCACTTCCCGTTCGTATGTGACCGCTGCTGTGGGCGCGGCAAAGAAGCTGTTGTTATCGTTGAAATCAGTGTCCCCTCCCACAGAGTTCTGATTGGTGTATTCCCAGCCTGTGGCCAGCCCGAGTTGAAAATCCAGCGGGCCAAAGCGTAGCCTGCGCTTGAGGTTTTCCGCCATGCTGTCCATGGATTGAGAGAGACCTTGTGGTTGCGCTTCCTCTGCCGTCTCTGGTTCGCCTACCTCTTCTCCAACATCTTCCCCAAGCCCTCCGTCAGGTTGGAAGTATTGTGCAGGCACGGTGCGGTCTTCCTGTCGCCCTTCCCACCTAGATCGAAACTCCGCCTCACGAACGGTGAGCACCGTTTGAGCGTCTGCTTCAGCCTGCGTAAAAAGCAGTATGCCAAGCAGGATAGAAGCTATCCAAGCTTTCATCGATCGAGCCCTCAAGAGGCTCAATGTCTGATTGAGGCTATGCATTGGCAGAGTTATTCACAATCAATCGCCACCCTCTGGATACTTGATTTTGAAGTGAGACAAATCATTTCGGGGAGAATTATTTTTGGGTTCCTGTGACTAGTCGGAATTTGTTTAGGGGAACTATTCATTTTTTCCAGCTTTAAGTCGATTATACTTTGGTTAAGGGGAAAGGCCCCATGCCTGAGTAGGTCCATTTTGGGGGCGTGACGAATGTGTGTGGAGTAAGTGCCGTGCCCTCATTTCAGTTGAAGGCGTTCTGCGACGAGCACGAGTTGGGCGAGCGATTCGACGCCCATTTTGGCCATGACACGACCGCGGTGGACTTTGATGGTTTGCTCTACCACGCCCAGATTTGCAGCGATTTGTTTATTTGGAAGTCCTTTTACAACATGAAATAAAACCTCTTTCTCCCGTGCGCTGAGTTCAGCGTGCCGCTGCTTCCACTGGTTGATCTCGGCGCGTTCTGCAAGCATGGTTCGGGATTTTTCGAGTGCTGTTTGTATTACCGCGAGGAGGTCTTTATCTTTGACTGGTTTGGTTAAAAAATCCACCGCACCCGCCTTGATGGCTCGCACGCTCATCGGGATATCTCCATTTCCTGTGATGAAAATGACGGCTAGGGCCGAGTCTTCTTGAACAAGTCTCTGTTGCAATTCCATGCCGGACATTTCCGGCATCGATTGATCGAGGAGGACACAACCTGCACCGTTGTTGTGCGGCGCCGACAAAAATTTCATGGCGCTGTCGAAGGCCTGAACGGCGAATCCCTCGGCCTTGAGGAGTCGGCCAAGTGCTTTCAAGAGGGCGGGTTCGTCGTCAACGAGGAAAACAGTCTCGGAATGTTTCATAAATTTTCAGGCACGATGGGGAGTTGGAAGTGGAATGTCGCGCCGTGGCTTTTGTTTTTTTCTGACCAGAGATTTCCACCATGGGCGCGGATGATGGTCTGGCAGATTGTTAAACCAAGGCCGAGGCCCTTTGGCTTGGTGGTGTGGAAGGCCTCGAAGATTTTGTCGCCATCCTCGCCCAAGCCGTGTCCGTTGTCCCTCACGGAAAACCTCAGCCACCCGCCCTCGTTTATGCAGGTAAGAGACAGCGTTTTTTCCCGGGATCCATTGTCCTCCATCGCCTCGCAGGCATTTTTGATGAGGTTCAAAAGAACCTGCTCGACGGGAATCCGGTCTGCTTGAATCAAAGGCAGTTTTTTCGAGTGCCGTCTGGAAACTTGAACGCTGCCGGATTTGAGGTCGGGTTGTGCCATCGAAAGAGCCTGGTCGAAGAGAGCGTGTGGGGAGACTGTTTCCAAGGCCGGCTTGCCTTGGCGGAGAATAGATCGCAAGCGCTTGATGACATCGGCTGCGCGGATATCAGCGTTGACGATATCCTCCAGAATTTCTCGCAGTTCATTCAGGTCGGGGTGTTCGCGGGCCATGAGGCGTTGTGCCGCCTGTGCGTTGCTGAGAATGATGGCAAGAGGCTGGTTAATCTCATGTGCCAGCGAACTCGAAAGCTCACTCACTGACGCCACGCGGGCGATGTGGGCCATCTGCTCGCGTTGCCTTTCCGTCTCGGCCGCGAGTGCGCGCTGGGAAGTGACATCGATACCGATGCCCACAAGATGTGGCGCACCGGCGACTTCCACCGGAACCATTCGGAAAAAGTGCCGCGCCATGCGGCCATCCCTCCGCGTCAGATCGAACTCCACTTCATGTCCGCCCTGCGCCAAGGCCATGCTGCGGGCCTCCGTGAGCGTGTTCCTCTCCACTTCGGCACAGAAATCTTCAATCTTCATTCGGGAGGTCTCGTCATTCGAGTATCCCGTAACGCGTTCGTGCTGGGAATTCCACCTCACCATGCTCCCGTCGGCGGATTGCAGATACAGCATGCCGGGAGCGCTTTCAAAGATGGCATCCGTGAGCTTCCTTTCGCTGAGAAGTTCCTGCTCACGGACTTTGAGATCCTCTGCCAGCCTGGCAGAGCGCAGCATGTCCTCGCTCAGTTCGATGCCCATCACGATCAGGATCCCTGTGAAAAAAAGACTCGCGACAATCGGCATATCGATAAATCCCCAGAGGGCGAACATCATTTGCAGGGAGAGGGCGAGCACGAAAAAAACCGCGCTCAGGCCCACGCGAATGCCTCCGGGACGATGTTGGACTTTTGTGCTGCGCCAGGTCGCATCCACCAAATACGCCGCAAGCACCAGCAAACTGATTTGTCCAATAATCGAAAGCGGGCTGGGAATGCCCTCGACCACGGTCACCTCGGTGCCGAGAAATTTAATGCGAACCAACTCCTCGATGCTCGTGTAGTAGACCATCGGAGAAAAAATAAAATTCACCAGCAGGCTCAAGGTCCGCAACCCGCAGACCGTCCATTCCAGCCAGGGGCGGCCCGAGCCAAGGTAGAAGTGGATGAACCCGACGAGCGCCAGAGTGACCATCCAGCGCATCAGGTTATACCATTGCAAGGCGTGCGTGTAGGCTGCCATGTCCGTCTGCTGCATGGTCCAAAGCTCGCACCCGGCCATGCCCGCCGTTGCCGCCGCCATGATGCAGAACATGAGGCTCGCCATTTGCTGCCTCCTTCGCAGCCACACAAACCCGTGAATGCCGGCCAGCGTGAGCGAGGCCGCCGCCGTCATGGACCAAATGATCGTTACCCAGTTCACTTGCCGAGTCGGGATTTCACGACGCGCCTTGCCTCGCCAATGAGCAGGCTGCACGCGTCGATGCACAGAAGAGGAATTTCTTTTTCCTTGATTGGAACAACCGGCGGCGTGCCCTCGACAGGGATTGGCCACTGGATGCAGCGCAGGCAACCGGGACTGCACAGCGAATCGACAATGCCCTGCGCCTCCTCGTCCGTTATCAATCCCGTGACACGATACATGCCGGTCTGGCGGTTCACTGTCTGTCGTAGCGGTGAGGCGATCTTCTCGCCGCGCAGGAGCGACCGCCAGTTGGCCAGCGCGGCGGGGTAAAGGAGATTCAGCGCCAGATGCAATTCCGCCAGCGAAGCAATACGCAGAGCCCAACCATGCTTGAGGTTCGGCGCGGTTTTGAGCGGACGGTAGGCACCGGCATCATCATAGAGTGCAATGGCGGCGGCATCATGCGGGTTCTGAAAAATCTCCAAATCTCCGCGCCCGGCATCATCGGCGTGGCAGATGAGAAACCCTTCGCCCTTGGCTTGAAAAACAGCCTGCCCGATTTTGTGGTATCCCTCGGCAACCGCCGTAGCCAGCAGGTCGCGGAGGGTGGATGAGGCGGCGGATGTGAGAGTCGATGAATAATTCACGGGTCGCGGCGAGAGTGCCTTGCCGTGGGTTCTTATTCAAGCCGCCATGTTCCGAGCGGCCCGCTCCATGGTGAAAAACAAAACAGCCGGGTCCTTGCGAACCCGGCTGAGTTGTTGAGTTTTGGCTTTGGGCCAGAGTGGCTGGACTTAGTAGTCCATGCCGCCCATTCCACCCATGCCGCCACCCGGAGGCATGGCGGGAGCTTTGTCCTTCTCGGGGAGCTCGGAGATGAGAGCTTCCGTGGTGAGGAGGAGTCCGCTGATGGATGCGGCGTTTTGAAGCGCGCTGCGGGTCACTTTGGCCGGGTCAACGACGCCGGCTTTGATGAGGTCCACATATTCGCCGGTGGCGACATTGTAGCCTTCAGCGCCGGAGCGTTTTTTGACTTCCTGCACGATGAGTGCGCCTTCCTGGCCGGCGTTGTCGGCGAGGGTGCGGAGCGGTTGCTCGATGGCGCGGCGGATGATGCCTGCACCGATCGCTTCGTCACCGCTGAGTTTGAGTTTGTCGAGGGCTGCCTGAGCGCGGATGAGAGCCACACCGCCGCCGGGGACGATGCCTTCTTCCACCGCTGCGCGGGTGGCGTGGAGGGCGTCTTCGACGCGGGCTTTTTTCTCTTTCATCTCGGTCTCGGTGGCTGCACCGACATTGATCACGGCAACGCCGCCTGCGAGCTTGGCGAGGCGCTCTTGGAGCTTCTCGCGGTCGTAATCGCTGGTGGTTTCCTCGATCTGGCGGCGGATTTGACCCACGCGTCCTTGGATGTCGGAGCTGGCGCCTTCGCCTTCGATGATGGTGGTGTTTTCTTTGTCCACCACGATGCGCTTGGCGCGGCCGAGGTCCTCAAGTGTGAGGCTCTCGAGCTTGATGCCGAGGTCGTCGGTGATGAGGCGTCCGCCTGTGAGGACGGCGATGTCTTCGAGCATGGCCTTGCGGCGGTCGCCGAAGCCAGGGGCCTTGACGGCGCAGACTTGGAGCGTGCCACGGAGGTTGTTAACCACGAGGGTCGCGAGGGCTTCGCCTTCGACGTCTTCCGCAATGATGAGGAAGGGTTTGCCGGTTTTGGCGATCTTCTCGAGGATCGGGGGCAG
>CANKXQ010000122.1 GCA_947487745.1 Spartobacteria bacterium
AAGCCCCTCCCCTTCCCACTTGGACAGCGTTTCAGGTTCACGCTGGGCCAGGCCGGCCTTCATGGGAAAATCGGTTTTCGGAAGATTGATCGTGTTTTTGTATCCGCTCATGAGAAGCGAAAACGATTATCAGTCGGAGATGAACGGGTCAACGCCGCCCAGCACACAAAGCCGCGCGATCAGGATGCCAATTCCTTTTTTCCGAAGGCCAGTGTGGCGGGAAATCCCTCGGGAAGTCGGACGGGTTTTCCGGCGGGCATCTGAACGAGTGCCAAAGCTTGGCGGCATTTGACGAGGAGAGCGGAATCCGAGGGACGAATGACTTCGAACTCCACCCAGAAACGCACGCCGCTCCACTCGACGACGCGACCCTCAATCCGGAGGACATCGCCGAGTTTTGCCGGGCGTTTGTAGTCGATCTCGGTGCGACTCACGACGGCATGGATGCCCGTGCGCTCGATCTCCGCGAAGTCCATTCCCATTTGAATCGCGAGCAGCGTGCGGGCGGTTTCTATGAAGCGAAGGTAAACAATATTGTGCACGACTCCACCTGCGTCGGTGTCGAAATACATGACGCGCACTTCGGTGGAGATGCGGCAATTTTCAGGAATGGGCTGTTCCATGGAGACGAGGGATGCCTTATTTGATCTCGGAGATGCGCTTTTCTAGGTTCGCGTCCGGCATGATGGCAAGAGCCTCTTGGAATTTTGCAACAGCCAGTTTTTTGTCCGTTCCCGTAAGAAGGGTATTCCCCTCGTCGACGAGGGCTGAAAACTTGGCTATCTGGGCATCAGAGTAGCTTTTGATGGTGGCAAAAGCGGCTGTTGTTTTCGAACCAATCTGGCGTGCGGGTGCGCTGAGGGAATTGATGCCCTCGATGGCTGCGCGGTAGTCCCGCTCCGCAAGGCGAGCTTGAAGCGTGGGAAGCGCGTTCTTGATCGCTACGCATGCATCAAATGTGGAAGAAGGAAGCCAAATTCCCGCAGGAGGTGCTCCGGCTTGGAATACGGCAATTTTTGAATTCAAAGCATCGATCAGGGTGCTGATTTCCGCAGGCACAGCTGGCATAGCTCCTTGAGATAATGATTCCTCATTCCAAAGATTCTCGAAGCTCTGTTTTAGGGTGTCGATATCCTTGGTGAGTGCTGCCGCGACATCAGCCTGGCGCAGCACGCTGGTCGTGCGCGGACTCGGGTCTGAAAGGGCCTTGAGTTGATCAAGCAGGAGGGCGGCGGCACTAGGTGAAAGCGGTGACTGAAGTTTCGCCAAAATAGCATCCTGTTCTTCGCGGGAGACGAGCTTTGCACTCTCAACCCTCATTGCATCGAGACGGACTTTAAGAGCGGCATCTGATTCAGCAAATTCCGTTAGCTTGGCAAAATCGGCGTTGGCATCGAGGTCGAAGTCCTTCTTGATTTTCGCCTCGGTCATGGCTCGGCGAAGGCGTTGTTCGATTTTTACGATTTCCAAACGGCGATAGTTTTCGCGGGTATCCCATTTGTTGGGACTAACCATGATCTCACCCGCATCGTATCGCGTGGCGTCGGCCTGTAGTGGTTTGAGGTAATCGGCAAGAGCAGTCGCGGCTGCAGGCACGGCCGCGATGGCTGCTGTCATTTCATCGATGCTCTTTTGGAGTTCCCTGCGCTGGGAATCATCGACGAGCTCGATAATCGTTTTTGGCTTGAGAATGAGCTTCACAACACGGGCAGAGGGAATTTGGGTGTCTTTTCCGCTGGGTAGGCGAAGCACAAAATATCCGGCGCCGGCCGAACCTCTTGCCGTGCGGTCGGTGAAGGCGGTAAATCTCACTACCTCGGATTCAGCGGGCTTCGACCAAGGTTGGGGTTTAACCAGAGCGATTCCGGGAGTTTGAACAATGGTGTTTCCATCCCGCTCCTGCGCATGGAGAGGAACAATCAATATGGCGGCGCATAGGATGGCGATTCGTGAAAAAATTGGCATGGGGCCAATTTGGCACTTTCAGTCAGAAAAGGGCAAGCCTTGGGGCGTTTTTGAAGAGAGGCAGGTCTCAGCGCAGCCCTTCAATAGCACGGCGAATATCCGCCTCTGTGACCGCATCCGAGACAAAGGCATCACCCAATCGATGCAGGAGGACAAAGCGAATTCCACCGGCAGCGAATTTTTTATCCTTTTTCAGCGCTGAAAAAATCGCTTCGGTTTCAATCGAGGCGTCGAGTTTCGATGGAAGTCTGTAAGTATCCAGAGCTGTGCAAACCCTTGCCGCTTCTTGTTCGGGAAGTCCGGATTTCTCCACCGAAAGTCGGCAGGCGGCGCGAAGCCCCAAGCTGATAGCTTCACCATGGAGAAACTTTCCATAACCCGCAGCCGCCTCGATGCCGTGGCCAATGGTGTGGCCAAAGTTCAGCAGTGCACGGAGACCCTTCGTTTCAAATTCATCCTCTGCGACAATGGCGGCTTTGATGGCAACATTACGCGCGATGAGAGCAGGGAGATCATCGAGAGCATCCAACATGGAAGGATCACGAATGGCGGCGTGTTTGATCGCCTCGGCGAAGCCTTCATTAAATTCTCGCTCTGGCAGACTGCGGAGCGTGTCGGTATCAGCAATCACAAGCCTTGGCTGGTGGAAAGATCCGATCAGATTCTTGCCCCCGGCGGCATTGACACCTGTTTTTCCACCAACCGAGCTGTCCACCTGCGAAACGATGGTGGTGGGAATTTGAATGTAGGGAATGCCCCGGTAATAGACGGCGGCCGCAAACCCCGCCAAGTCGCCTACAACTCCACCGCCGAGGGCCACGAGGAGGGAGGATCGGTCGAGTCCGGTTGCGCTCATGGCGTCGCAGATGAATCCCACCGGTCGCCGGCAGGAAACGTGACGCGCAGGGGTTGGAATCCGGCTTGTAAAAGGGAATCCTCAACAGCCGAGGCATAGAGCGGAGCGACATTTGAATCTGTCACCACAACACAGCGACCGGGTTTTGAAACTCGGGAAATCAACTCACCGCAGGAAGAAATCGCCCCGGCTCCGATGAGAACTTTGTAGGGGGCGCGGGATAGACCGACGTCGACTTCAATGATGGCGCTCATGAGGCAACTCCCAAGCGGGCCAGCGCGCTTTGTTGATCGGCGGCAATGATGAACAATTGATCCAGACGCACCAATTCGAAAAGGGTGGCCACTTTTTTCTCCAAGCCGAACAGCGCCAACTTGCCGCCGAATTTCGAGGATTCCTTGAGATACCCGATGAGAATAGCCAGCCCGCTGGAGTCGATATACCCGACGCGTTTGAAATCAAGGAGAAGCACGGGAGTGCGCTCATCCACACAAGACTTCAATTCCCACTTCAGCGGGCCGGAGGAGTGCAGGTCGATCTCGCCCGTCAGTTCCAGAACCGTGAATGCGGGCGTCGAGATTTTCGCAATCGTCATGAGCCATATTTACACGCGCAGGAATTTTGTGAAAAGAACCGATTCGGCCTGATAAGGAAAAATCTGAATAATGTTGTCAGCTTCAAAGATTGTGGCAGGTTTGCAGCGGCAACATGCCTGGAAAGGAGGGGGAAAAATTATCATGAAATTCGCAACTATCGCTGCCGTGGCAGCTCTCGCGATCGCAGCTCTTGGATTGGGCGCTTGCGCCAGCAAGCCGAAGCCGGCACCTGCTCCGAGCAAAATCGGAACATCCAAATAAGAACGATCATTAAGGCCGGGTGGAACGCCGTTCCGCCCGGCCTTTTACTTTTTGATTGGCAAATGAACCAGCGCCGGAATCCTAAGCCGCAGCAGAGAGGCCTCATCCAGCGCCGAACAAAAAATGAAATCTAAAAAATCAAAAACCACATCCCCCGTTGTGGGAGTCGTCATGGGAAGCCGCTCGGATTGGAGCACCATGAAGGAAACTTCGGTGTTTCTTGAAAAACTCGGCATCGAGCACGAATGCCGCATCGTCTCCGCGCACCGCACGCCTGACTTGCTGTCGGAATACGCCAAGTCGGCCGCGAAGCGTGGTCTTCGTTGCATCATTGCAGGCGCCGGCGGCGCTGCCCATTTACCGGGAATGCTCGCCGCACACACGCACATACCCGTGCTTGGCGTTCCGGTGGAAAGTCACGCCCTGCGCGGACAAGACTCGCTTCTTTCGATCGTGCAGATGCCGGCGGGAATTCCCGTCGCGACTTTTGCGATAGGCGTGGCGGGCGCTAAAAACGCGGCACTCTTTGCCGCAGCCATCCTGAGCGCCGATATGCCCACCGTTGCAAAAAACCTCCTCGCTTTCCGCAAGCGGCAGACGGATGAAGTCCTCGCCGCCACTCTCGATTGAAAACCCACATTCTGAAGCCCGGAATTGGAATTCCCGAAGCCGTTTCGATGCTCGGGGAAGGGCTTCCCGTGGCACTACCAACGGAAACCGTCTATGGATTGGCGGCAGACGCCCTCTCGCCTGGAGCCTGTGCCCGAATTTTTGAGGCCAAGGAGCGACCGCTCAGCGACCCGCTGATCGTTCACATTCCCTCGATAGACTGGCTTTCACGAATAGCCGCCCTTCCCCCGCTGGCCCTCACTCTGGCTGAAACTTTTTGGCCAGGACCACTCACGCTCGTGTTGCTACGGCACGCATGCGTTCCAGATATTGTGACGGCCGGTCAGGATACCGTGGCGATCCGCATGAGTGCGCATCCGGTTTTTCAGGAAGTCGTGCAAGCATTCGGAAAGCCCCTCGCAGCTCCCAGTGCCAACCGTTTTGGGCGCATCAGCCCAACCTGCGCGGCCCATGTGATGAGCGAACTGGAGGGCCGCATCGGACTTATTCTCGATGGCGGCCCATGCACACACGGGATCGAATCCACCATCGTCCATGTGCTTGAAGACCGCTTGCAGATTCTGCGTCCCGGGCCGGTTACGGAGGATGAGCTTCGCAAATTTGCGCCGGTTTTTCATGGTCCGGCGGGAGTCGCCGCGCCTGGTGGACTCAAAAGCCACTACGCCCCGCGCACGAAGCTCGTCATCGAAGAACGACCAAGAACAAGAGGCCCA
>CANKXQ010000123.1 GCA_947487745.1 Spartobacteria bacterium
CCCCAAAATGCCGGGCACTTGACTCTCAAAGCCCCATCTGGCAGCATCCAAGCATGGAAATCAAGGCTTCCAGCTTCAAACTCCGGGCCAACGCCCCGAAGGGCCAAAAGCGATTTCCTATCAGCCAAAAGCGATTTCCTATCAGCAAGGGCCAAAAGCGATTTCCTATCAGCTTCATCCAAAACCCAGTGGAACCTATGCTGGGGACGCGGATTGCCGCAGCTTCCCGAGGGAAGCACCGTTGACGCGCAAAGCAAAGCCACCATCGGGAGCAATCAAGTCCAGTCGCCGTTCCGGACTTGGTGGTGCTGTGATGGAGACCAGACACAAAGCGACTTGGCATCGACTCACCAAATGGCGGCCAACTCTGGATTCGGCATGGCAAGTGAACTCCACAGTAGGTCGTGGTGATTTCGCGCGGTAGTGCCGTGTTGCGCACCGTATTGCACTAGGAGGAGATCATCTGAACCTCGGCTTGACGCACATCTCCGCGAGGGTGGCGGAATGGATCACGTGTAATGAAGCTGCGCGGTGGCGCGGCATTTGGTGTTGCTTGTGACGCGGATCCAGTGGGCGCTGAAGCCTTCGGGGAAAACCCACGGGACGTAGCCGCGTGCCGGGACGCTGATCGTCTGGTAGGTTTTGAATACGCCGCAGCCGAGGAAATCGACTTCGACGGTGAACGTCACCGCCCTTTTGTTTTCGTGGCTGATGTGCAGGACTTTTTTGTCGAACCCGGTCATGAGATAGGGATCGGACGGGACGTGGGCTTCGACGTCGTCCTCCCACCATGGACCGCCCCAGCCTTTGGGTTTGCCGAGGTTCCAGAGGTCGTCGGTTTTTCCAAACCAGATTCCTGATTGCGGTTCGGCGGACTGATGGTTGCCGCCCGCTTCGTGGCTGGTGTTGTCGCTGCCGACGACAAGCATGCCTTTCCACGAGCAGAAATCGCCGTGAACCCAGAGATGGGTTGAAATCGGGCGGATTCCCCAGATGCGGTTTTTGTAGGCCCACGGGGAAAGTTCATACCACATGCCATGATGATCCATGAGCAAGCGCTCATGTTCGATGGAGCGGATGCGCGGCCATTCGGTCTGCCACTTGTGATCCCAGCAATGCGATGCCTTGGGCAGCCGGTAGGTGGTCCAGGTGTTGTCGGCTTTGGTGAACACCTTGAGAATGGCGGAAGCGCGATCCCAGCCGGAAGCGAAGATGGTTTGTCCGAAATAATTCAGGCCGTTGACGCAGACGAAGGGTTTGGTTTCGAGCACGGTCCACATTTTGCCGTCGAATTCGGCGAGCGTGCCTTCCTTGCGTGTGCCCTCGAAATCCTCGTGGTTGTAGTCGTTGTTCACCACGACGAGTTTTCCGTGTGCGGAGTAGCAGTCTTTAAAATGGCATGCGCCTTCGCCCGGGGTGCCGAGCGTTTTGGTGAGATCGAAAAGGAGTTTGGTTTTCAACGTTTTCACGTTGAGTTCGAACAGTTCGCCTTCCATGCCGAGCATGTACACGAGGTTCTTTGGATCGGTGAGGTGTGTCGCGGTGCCGCAGAGGCGGATGTCGATGAGTTCCTTGACGGTTCGGACCTTGTGCTTCGTGTCGATGAGGTGCGGTCCGATGATGAGCTGGCTGGACGCGTCGTGAACGTAGCGGTTGGCGTAGGTGCCATCGACCGCGGCGGGATGGCGCGTCATTTTAAAATCGTCCTCGATCACGCGCAGGCCGGTGCCGGTGCCGGACTGACGGCGGTGGGAGTTGTAGTTGAGGACGTAGAGTTTGCCCAACCAGGGCATGAGACAGCCGATGCCGATCTCGCTGCGGGGCGGACCGAAATCGGCGACCTGAGCTAGGGACGGGATGACACCGGAGAAGGATTGAACGGGGAGGGAGGACGTTGTTTTCATGCGCTGCGAACTTCGCTCATGTCGACGACTTGAAAAGTGGTCAGAAATGTTCACAGTAACAAACTATGAAACGACCGACCATTCACGACGTGGCGCGCGAAGCGGGAGTGAGTCACATGACGGTTTCGCGCGTGGTGCGGGGGACGCATGCGGTGCGCTCGGGTACTGCCGAAAAGGTGCGCGCTGCCGTGGAGCGGCTTGGTTATAGGCCTGATCCGGTGCTGTCCGCGCTGGCAACGTATCGCAGCACGGCGCGTGGAGGAGAAAACGTCAAGGGATCCGTCCTCGGGTTTGTGGATTGTGACGGTACGGAGTACAGCGGAGTGATGCTCGCCGGTGTGCGTGCGGAGGCGGCGCAACTCGGGTACTCCGTGGAGGCGTTTCGGCTTGATCCGGTTCCGGCGCGGCAGCGAAGGCTTGCGAAGACGCTGTATCATCGTGGCATGCGGGGGTTGCTGTTTGGTCCGTCGGACGAACCGCTGAAATTGGAGGGTTGGGATTGGTCTTGTTTTGCGGCGGTGTCGCTGGGCGCGTTGGCCCATGAACCGCCGATGCACGCTGTGGCCATGGATTATTTTCAGGGTGCTGTGGATGGATGCCGGCTGTTGAAAAGCCTGGGCTGCGAGCGGATCGGGATGGTGCTGGATGCGCGGTTGGAAAACCGCAGTGGTCACCGCTGGATCGGTGGTATGCTGGCAGAAACCGGCTTCTCGAAGGAACACCTCCATCTTTACCTCAACTGGAATGAACGCGGGTTCAGGAGCTGGCTTATGAAACGCGGGATCGACGGAATTCTGACCATCCATCCGCACATCCTGTCCACGGCGGCGGAGCGGAACATTCGTATCGCCGGGCTGAACGACACGATGAACGTGATGGGCGTTCCGTATTTGTCACTCGATCCGACTCTGATTGGAGCGGAGGGTGTACGCATGTTGCATCACCTGCTGCTACGACAGGAATATGGATTGCCGTCGGAGCCCAAACGGGTGGCGTTGCAGGGGCGGTATCAGGTCAATAAACCCTGACTTCAAAAATTCTGGCTTCGGGTGCGCCGTGGGTTTCCAGGACTTCGATGCTCAGCGAACTTGCCGTGACGGGCTTGGCGAGTTTGTGCACGCGTTTACGCAGATAGTTTCCTTCGATGTCCTCCAGAACGTTTTGCCCGGCTGTGAGCCGGTAGGTTTTGACGGTTTCGGGCTGCGGGCCGCGCACGATTTTTTTGGTCATGTGATCGCTCGCAGTGAGGATCAATTCGCGGCTGAAGCCGGTGTCAAAGGTCAGATGGATTTCGCAGATTTGCACCGGTTGTTTAAAATTCAGTTCGAGCGTGGCTGGGAGTTTCGCGGATTCCCAATGGTGCGGTTTCTGGTCCGCCCACGGGCCGAATTTCCCGATGAGATCGCGCGTGATGCCGTCGGTGACAAGCTCCGGTTCGCAACCCTCTTTGAATGAGGACGCGGTGAGGGATGCCTGACGTGCGAGATCGTTTGGATCGTCGTTGGTGAGGTTCGGGATGAACGCGTCGTCCTTTATGAGCAACTGCTGGAGGTCCGCAATCGGAAGCTCGGCGAGGCTCTTATTTGTTTTCAATGCGACGGGCACGGCGGTGCCAATGGCCTGTCCCATGATGGCGCAGGTGGCCATCACGCGGGTGCTGGCGAAGGCGCAATGCGTCGCGCTGATATTGCGTCCGGCGAACAGCAGATTTGGAATGTTGCGCGAGTAAAGGCAGCGGAACGGGATGGTGTAGAGACCGTCAACCTTCGTCGGGGTGAACGGTGGTTCATCGGGAACATCCACGCCTTCCGGCGGATGGATGTCGATGGCCCAGCCGCCGTAAGCCACGGCGTCGCCGAACATTTTTCCGTCCTGCACATCGTGCTGCGTCAGTATGTGCGGCCCGAGCAGGCGGCGCGATTCGCGTTTGGCGGCGACGGAGCCTACCCAATCGAGTGTCCAGTGGGCGGCGTCGGGATGATCGCCGGAGTTTTTCACGTAATCCCAAATGCCCAGTGCGATGCGGAGCAGTTCGTGACGGATCATCTCGTTATCCTTGATCGTGTTGTGCTGGCCGCCCCATTCGAACCACCAGTAACCGTATTCGTAGCTGTGCACGGGACGGTGTTTCAGGTCGTCCTTCGTGAACTTCCGGATCCACGACGGCGCGATGAATGGCTGGGGCGTCTCGTGTTTTTTTCCGGTGATGAGAATCGAGCTGCCGAGCGTGTGTTTATCGGGCTTCGGCTGGGCTAGGCTTTCGGCGAAATCGGATTGTCCCTCGCGGCCCACGTGGTAATCCGCGCCCGCTTCGAAAGCCAGTTTGCTGTCGCCGGAGCAGTCGGCAAAAAAAGGAGCGCTGATCTTGAAAATGTCGTCGGTGGAATTGCGTAGCGCATATACTGAAGTGATGGCTTTGGTCGCTGCGTCCTGCTCGCAGGATAGGCAGGTGGTATCGAGCAGCAGGGTGATGTTTGGCTCGTTTTTAACCTTCTCGTAAAGGAGCAGATCCCACTGCGAATAGCAGCGGTAAGGGTTGCGCACGGCGTCTTCCAGTTTGAGTTCCTCGATCAATCCCGATTCGCGTGCGCCGGGTCGGGCGCCATGGCAGTCGGCACCCACGATGTGCATTTTGACCTCGCTCGATGCGTTGCCGCCGAGGACTGATCGGTCCTGCACGAGAACCACTTTGGAGCCGTTGCGAGCGGCGGAAATGGCGGCGCAAATTCCGGCCATGCCGCCGCCGATGACGGCGAGATCGGCTTGAAGCGTGTGCAGTTCCAGTTTTGAAGAGAGGTGAGGGAGGGCGTTCATATTTGTGTTAATTCAGACTATGTTCACTGCCATCCCATAAGAAGTAGAAAAACGAGCGCTTGGCTTGGATGATCTTGATTTGAAGCCGGTCTGCGGGCCTCGATTTTTCGAAGTGTTTTAAGAATTTCTGCCTGTGCCTCCTTGTGATCTCGTGATGTCGCAGCGGTGCTGTCCCATGGAATTTCAGGCGAAACTGGGAAAATACGCCTGCTCCGGTTTTGCGAGCGCCCGAAAACTCCCACCTCCTGTCCCACAGGATCGCA
>CANKXQ010000124.1 GCA_947487745.1 Spartobacteria bacterium
AATATCGAACAAAAACATAGTGTCAAGTGTAAAAAATAGAAAATAAGTAAAAATTACTTGCTACAATTATACGCAATTTTGTTGAATTGCAATGGATTACAAAAAAATCAGAGGGAAGTTAGGCTAAAGCCCCTTGACAAACCCCGAACTCCTCTGGCGCATGAAATGACACGCTGCGCGTGGGGAAGGACAGGGGCGATATCAAGTTTCTCCGACAATATTTCGGCGCTCAGGGGATCACCCCTCCAGATCCGCGCCCACTTTTCTCACACTGCGGGCCTGCCCATGAAGCCGATCAGGAGTCGTGTCAGGACGATGTCGTCCGCGCCTTGGCTGGTGATGAGTTGGAGATTGGCGTCAGCGCAGGCGTGGAAGGCGCGCTGGAGTTCTTCGAGTCCGTAGTGGACGGAGCTTTTGGCGGCAATGCCGAGGCCGTAGGCGTTGAGGGAGCCGTCCTTTTTGCGGGGGAGAAAATCCGTTTCCTCGGCTGGCAGCTTGGCGAGTGTGCCGGTGAAAAAATGGGCTTCGGCGGGCGGACGCAGCTTGTGGCGGATGAGCAGGCTTTTTGCGAGAAGCAGGTTTCGAACCGTCGGGACGATGGATGCCAGCAGGATGCCGACACCTTTTTCGCCTTGGTAAAAAAGGTGCTCCAGCGTTTCAAGAGCAAGCGGGAGGTTTCGGGCGGAGATGGCGTTGCCGATATCAAAGACGCCGCTCTCGCGTGTCGCCGGGACGAGGTCGCGCACATCGCGCTCGCCAACGGGGTGGCCTGGACCGAAGGCTGTTTCGATTTTATCGAGTTCGCTGTGGAGTTGTGCGGAATCAAGCCCCACGCGCGCGGCGAGAACCTCGACGGCGTCGGCCGAAATCTTCAATCCTCTGGCGCGCACCTGCTGCAAGGTCCAGGTGATAATCTCCTCTTCGCCCGCACCAAATCCGAGCGTGGGCTTGTCGTGGAGGGTGGTGCTCCCGGCTTTCGAGAGGCGCTTGTAGGCCGAGCGACGCTTGTCCGCACCCGGCGCGCTGAGAAGAAAAGTGACACCATCCGGCAAGCCCTCATCGAGCAGGTCGCAAAGCTGTTCGACGACCATGATGACATTTTCCGAACGGCCAGCGACGCTGTCTGCAAGAAAGGTCGCGCTCTTCAACCAGACGAGTTTCGTGCCACCCAAAAACGGCATGGTGGCGAGGGATTGCATCGTCTCGCGAGTGCGGGCGATAGCGGCATCCACCGTTTCCACTGCGCCATCGATGATCTCCAAACCGAACGCATCCGCGCCTGGAGCCAGCTTGGCGGAGAGTTCAGAGGCGGCGCGCTTGACGGCGGCATCGTCGGAGCCGCTGATGAAATGAATCGCTGATGAGGTTTTTTTTGCGGCCATTGGGAATGCGGGAATCTTGGCGGCAGGCTCGCCGGATTGCAAAATTTCTTCGTCATCTGCCTCAAGTCGGCCGTAACATGAGCGCTTCACTTTTTGCCATGTCACACATCAAGCTCTTCATTCCGGGTCCGATCGAAGTTTCCGAAAAAACCTTCCGCGCCATGTGCACGCCGATGATCGGCCACCGCGGATCAGAGTTCAAAAAACTCTACGGCGGCATTCAGCCACGCCTGCAGACCCTCTTTGGCACTCAGCGCCCCGTCTTTCTCTCCACCTCGTCGGCCTGGGGAGTCATGGAAGGCGCGATCCGCAATCTCACGGCAAAAAAAGTCCTCAACGGCATGTGCGGTGCGTTTTCGGACAAGTGGCTTGATGTCAGCAAACGCTGCGGCAAAGAGGCGGCTGCTCTCCAAGTCGAGTGGGGCCAGTCCATCGAGCCGGACATGATCCGTGCGAAACTCTCCGAGGGCGGATTCGATACCTTCACACTCATTCACAACGAAACTTCCTGCGGCGTGCGCAACCCGCTTCCCGAGATTGCCGCCGTCCTGCGTGAATTCCCCGAGGTGATGTTTATCGTGGACAGCGTGTCCTCTTTTTCCACCCAGCCGATTCCGATGGATGAACTCGGCATCGATGTGTTGCTCACAGGCAGCCAAAAAGCGTTGGCCATGCCTCCAGGCCTGGCGCTCTTCGCCGTCTCCGAGCGTGCGATGAAACGCGCCGAGTCAATCAAAGACCGCGGATACTATTTCGACTTTGTGGAATTCGCCAAAAACCAAGAGCAGGACATGACGCCCAGCACGCCGGCGATTTCGCTGATCTATGCCCTCGAGTCGAAGCTGGATGACATTTTCAGCGAGGGCGTCGAAGCCCGCCACGCACGCCACGCCGCGCTGAACGCGCAGGTGCACGAGTGGGTCTCGGCGCGTGGATTCGAGTTCTTCGCACCCGAAGGCCGCCGCTCCCTCTCCCTGACCTGCGTGAAAAACAACCGCGAGATCGATGTCGCGGCTTGGATCAAGCGCCTCCGCGAGAAACACCGCTTCGTCATCGATGGCGGCTACGGCAAGCTCAAGGGAAAAACCTTCCGCATCTCGAACATGGGCGACGAAACCAGCGAATCGATTGCAACCTTGCTCGCGGCGTTGGACGACACGCTGGAGTAGCGTTCCGGATACCAGCCGGATTTCGCTGCCGTGGATTCGATCACCCAAGCCGTCCTTGGTGCCGCCGTTGCCGAAGCCGGCATGGGAAGACCCCTCGGCAATAAGGCCATCGTATGGGGTATTGCGCTCGGAACCCTTCCCGATCTCGATGTCGTCTTCAACCCATGGATCGATCATATCCAGCAGCTCGAGTGGCATCGTGGGTGGTCTCATGGGCTTTTTGTCATGGCCATCGCCTCACCGTTTTTTGGCTGGTTGATCGCGCGTCTCCACAAGGGAGGCGTCACCACCCTGAGGGCGTCACTCACCGTTTTTGCAATTTTTTTCACCCATGTGCTGATCGATGTTTTCACCATCTACGGAACGATGGTCTTCAAGCCATTTAGCGATTTCCGCGCTGGCTGGAATAATCTGTTCATTATCGATCCCCTTTTCACTGCGCCGCTCCTGCTTGGAGTGGCTATCGCATGGTTTGCAAAAAGCCACTCCCGCTTGCGCGTGTGGGCGAACACCGTTGGAGTCGTCCTCGCCTCGCTCTACGCCGTCTGGAGCCTTGGGGCGAAATCCGTCGCCGAATCCCGCATGCGCGAAAATCTTGCTTCAGCAGGCATCGAAACACGACGCCTGATCTCCACCCCGACTCCGTTCAACACGCTTCTTTGGCGCAGCGTCGCGGAGCGCGAGAGGGACTTCGTCATTACTTACCACTCGCTTCTGAAACCCAACGAGCAGCCATCATTCGAATTCATCCCGAAAAACCACGAGGCCCTCGCACCCATCGCCGGATCTCGTCCAGCCCGCCGCCTCGAGTGGTTCTCAGATGGTTTTTTCAGCGTGAGAAAAACCGATCGGGGCTGGGTGGTCAGCGACTGGCGTTTCGGCGAATGGCGTTCTGTCGACGGTCCTCTTTCGGAAACGAATCCGCCGGTTGCCATTTTTTCGTGGCTGCTGGAATCCGATGGCGATTCCGTGAAAGTTACCCCCCTTCGCGTCAAAATGAATCCCGGCCCTCAGCTCTGGCGTGTTGCCAGGCTCTTGCTGCCTGAATAAAAGAGGTCGCCTGCAACCTTCTTTCACCCTGCGATCCGCAAGTTCCGCCGAACGGTAAAATGGGTGATTCCAGAAACTGTGGCATCGTCTTCGACGGCATGCCAAAAAATCGGGGCGAGAGGATTTGAACCTCCGACCTCCTGGTCCCAAACCAGGCGCTCTACCAAGCTAAGCTACGCCCCGCTACCGAGCGAGAACCTAGCAGCCTACGCCAGATTGTAAAGCATCGTGAGCGATTTCGGCTGTTGTGTGGCGGGCATCTGGCCTGCCATCAAACAGCTTCAGGCTCGGAAAGGGAGACGCCTGCGCCACATCAAAGGAAGGAGAAACAAGGCGAAAAGCGCGTTCAGGGCAACTCCCAGCGCGCAGTTGATGCCGAGGGATGCCAATCCGACAGTCTGGGCGGTGGCGAGGGAGCCGAATCCCACGACGGTCGTGGCCGCGCAAAGCGCAAGGGCTTTGCCAACATCCCGGAAGGCCGCTGCGTGATCGCCGTTGTTTTGCCTGAGGGCGAAAATCATGTGAATGCTGTAATCCACCCCGGCGCCAATCGTCAGCGTCACGGAGCAGAGGTTCAGGAAATTCCAATCGAGCGAAAAAAGCCGCATCAGGCCATTCATGGAGAGCAGGCTCAGCCCTGTGATTCCAAGGACGAGCAGGGTGTCGCGCAGACTGCGGAGAGAGAGAAAAAGCGCTCCGAAAAGGACGGTCAGAAAGGCGGCGCCAGCCAGCAATCCATGGCCGAGGGCGTGTTGCGAGAGGGCTTCGCCGAGCTTGTGCCATCCGGTGAGGTAGATGCCCTGCGCGGCAAGTGTGTTGATAAGCGCCGTGACAGCAGCGGGATTTTTGCCGGACTCGATAGCGACTCCACATGCGGCGAACTCCGGTCCGCTCAGGCTCATCGTGCGTCTCGCGATCCAGTAAAAGGCGGCATTCTCTGGAAGGGGAGATGTGCTGGAGGATTGCCACGCCTGCCATTGATCGAGAAGGCCACTGGTGAGAAATGTGCCTGCTTCCGAAAAACCCGTGTCCGTGAGCAACTCGCAGAGCTGTTTTTTTTGAGATGCCGCAGCGATGGATGATGCGAGATTGGTTTGTAAAAATTTCTCCTGCGGCCACAGCGTATCGGGCAACTCGAAGCTCGAGAGCAGTCTTTCTTGCAGAGCCTGTGTGAGGGACGCTCGGGCGAGGGCGAGTTTTTCGGAAACAATCGATTCCGACTGTCCTGAAACAATGACATTCAGAACTTCGTGATCGTTGCCCAGCGCAAGTCCAAGCCTGTCCAGCGTGGGATAGGCCACACTCTCACGGGGCCGCATGGAGTTGGTATCAGCCGTCCAACGGGGGAAG
>CANKXQ010000125.1 GCA_947487745.1 Spartobacteria bacterium
GGCCACAACTTCGGGAGGAAACTTCTACGACGCCAATTCACCCGAAAAACTTCCCGCCATCTTCGAGTCAGAGCTCGAAGGTCTGCAGCGCACAGCATGTCAGAATGTGCGCATCCGGGTTCGAAAACTCGATTTTTGCGAGTCTTGGACTCTCTACGCCGCATTCCGTTCCATTCCCCTACCCGATGGCCGCGTGGAGATATCCCTCGGCGACCTCACCAGCGACGAGTCGGCGACATTGGCCTTCCACCTGGATGTCCTCCCGTTGCCACTCCTGCCCGACGGCACGGACGCCGCAACGCTCGAAGGCGAGCGCCTCTTGGAACTCGAAATTCTATGGGATGACCTCACCAGCCCCTCGCTGGCCTCGCGCACGCACACCCAGACCATCCGCATCCTCCAGACGCAGGATCCCGCAGATATACGCCTCAACGAGGATGTCATTCCCGCCGTCGCCACGCAGTGCGCCGGACTCGCCGTGGACAAGGCAACCCAAGCCGCCAAAGACAACAAGGTTCACGAGGCCGTCCTTATTCTCAAACAGGCCCTCGAAAAAATCCTGTCCTTCGGCAACAAAGAAAAGGCTGCTGATGGAATCCATGCGCTTGAGTCGCTCCTGCAAACCCTCGAAATGCACGGAAGCCTCGACGCCCGCTCCAGCAAAGCCTCCAAATTCCGCTCGAGCCACATGCGAAAAATGAAAAGCATGGCCTCCTGGACGCTGGATGAGCAGGCTCCCTCCTACTCGAAAAAACCCCTCCCGCAAGACCCCTCAGCGGGAGAGAACAAACATCCTTGAAAAAATTCAACGACTCAAGGCTTCAAGGTCCGCAGAATCAGTTCCAGCCTGATTTTGCGAGGATCAGCATTAGCGTTTTTTTCACCGAAAAACCACCTTCAAAAACGCTGATTTCACAACAGAAAAAACCATCTCAAACGAAACTATTTCACTCCTAATTTCACCTCGAAAAATCTAACTTTTACCCATGTGGATCGCATCAAATATCGGCTTCTATTCTATCGTCAAAAAACCATCCCACCTCAACGAGGACGGGCCTGAAGTGCATGTCATACGCGCCCGCGACGAGAACGATCTGAATCGCCTTCTTGCAAAGACCAGTCAGGCGCATGGCTTCGAGTGGAAGGAGGCATCCGTGACGCGAATTCATGACTGGGACTACTCGGACTACCGCTATCGGATCTATGTCGAAAACAGCGAGGATTTCGCCGCCATTTTTGACGCCCTGAACAGCACGATCACCTACGACAACTTCAAGGACGAGATTCTGGCCACGCCGCACCAACTCAAGAAATACAAGGCCTACGAAGGGCTGTGGTTCGACATCATGGACGCCCACCGCAAAGTGCATTCCGAAGGGCAGGCTTGAGTCAATTTTCTATGAATGACTCCACACCAACCGACCCAGCTCATCAAAACGAACCCAACGAGACATCGCTCCAGATGGTTCGAGAGGTGCTTGACCGATATAACCCACGGGTTACCATGAAAAGAAGGACATCATTGTGATGCAAATCTCGATGTCCAAAGCCCCGTTTCGCTGCGAATTTTACTGCCGAGGGACCTTGTGGATTATTATTCGCCTCCGCTTTCCGGCCTTTGTGGAGGACGCCTTCGTGGAGCAAGCATCGGAGTTTGTGACTCGAAACAATTCATTAACTCCTCAGAAGCTCTGGGATTTCGACTTTGCCAATCAAGATATCACGCTCTGCCACTGGTTTGAAATTCAGGGACAGGATCATTTGGCCTACCGTTTTGAGCAAATGTGCCGCACCATATTTCTTACAGCCGACGCAGGCTTTGCACCGCTCGTATCCCTGCTCTCGGGATTCATGAGCGCGGAAGAAGCTTCCGCCAAAACAGAGGAAGCTTATGGGAAGGCCATGGATGAAATGGAAAAGCCGTCCGAAGAAGAAGAGTCCGACGAAACCTTTCGTTAGTGCAGCGATCCCCTCGCCCATAGTGAAACCCACAAAATGAAAACCACCCTTCAAAAAATGCGGTGGATCGCATCTGGCGCGCTCATCTTTTGCTTTATCGGTATGATATGCTGTCGGCTTGGAGAAGCCCATTGGCATTGGCTGGCGTGGCCTCTGGCATTTTTTGAGGCGGCGACTGTCGGTGCGCTGGCGGATTGGTTTGCGGTGGTGGCTTTGTTTCGTCACCCGCTGGGAATTCCGATTCCGCACACAGCCATTCTTCCGAATAACAAAGCCCGCGTTGCCGAATCGTTGGCGACCTTTTTGGAGGAGGGATTTCTTACTGAGGAGCAGCTCGGCCCAAGAATTCGCAAGATCGACTTTGCGGGCATGATCGCGCGCTGGCTGAGTGCCAACGCGGACAGCCTGGGCAGGCGAGTAGGCAAATATGCCCCCGTGTTGGTCGAGAAAAT
Source organism: Spartobacteria bacterium (assembly GCA_947487745.1). Classification (GTDB taxonomy): domain Bacteria; phylum Verrucomicrobiota; class Verrucomicrobiia; order Chthoniobacterales; family Terrimicrobiaceae; genus UBA967. The sequence continues at coordinate 2,412 of CANKXQ010000125.1, forward strand.
TCCATCCGAGCAAATCACCAGCCTGCTCACGCAGCGCGCGCGCCATGTTATCCTCACAGCGAATGCCGCTCCCCTGCTTGCCGGTGGACTCCAGACGCTCACTGGAAGCGGCCGAGACCGCGAAATTTTCAACTCTGTGGTCATTTCATTTCGCGACCTCATCGCGGAGAATCGCGAGACCATCCAAACAAAGATCAGCGAGGAAGTCCCGATCTCGTCCGACTTGCTGAATGCCATTCCCTTTCTCAAAAACGCAGCAGGTCCTGCGTTGGATCACTTCCGAAACCAAATCGCCGCTGCCGTCGCCAACCGCACGATTGAAAAAATCCACACCGCGCTCAATGAGGCCTGCTCAAATCGAGACCACCCGCTCTGGGTTTCCTTCCAAACGCGTCTGAACCAGCTCATCACAGACCTGGAATCCTCGCCCGAACTCGCCGCCAAGGTTCGCGCCATGCAGGAGGCGCTGGCGAACAGCCCGGTCGTGGATGACTTTTCCCGAAAGGCCTGGGTGGAGCTTGCGGAATTTCTCAAGCGCGACCTTGCTGCGGCAGACTCCGTCATTTTACAAAAGATTTCCGAGGCGCTGCTTTCGGCCTCCCGCGAATTGACCGAAAACACCCCCCTGCGCGAAGGGACCAATACATTCCTGGCCGAGCAAGTGCTCGGAGCCGCATTGGCAGCCAAGCCGCACATTCGCGAGATCGTCACCAGCACGATCAACGCGTGGGACGCCGCGGAAATGACGGACAAGCTCGAAGCCACCGTGGGCACCGACCTGCAATTCATCAGGCTCAATGGCACGGTCGTCGGCGGACTCATCGGCGTCGCGATTCATGCGCTCTTCGTCTTTCTTTTGAAATAAAATCCCAATCCCCAAATCACCTCATCCAGCATGAATCCACACGACAAAATATCTGCCGAAGAAATCCAAGCATCGCTCGACGCCTTGTCCCTCCCAAGTCCGACGCAGTTGACCGTCAACATCACCCGCAAGCTCTACAAGCAAGGCACATACCGAGTCGTTGACGGCAAGACCATCCGCAAGCTGACAGCCGAGCTCCGGGCCAAGAATCAAGCCGCGAAAAGGAGAAGAAGCTCCTGAGTTTCGTCTTCCGAATCCTCCACGAAACCACACACTCGACCTGACGCAATAAACCGGTCAATGTCTGACGAAACGAACCAATTTCCACGCCTTCCCCACCCCACTTTTTCCCGCCCCCAAACCCAATCATGAAACAGAAAATCCTGCTATCGATCCTCACCGCCGCCCTCTCAATCCATTTCACAGGCTGCACCATGTGGAACAAATACGACCTCCGCAAAACGCAGGTCAGCGCCCCCTCGGGCCAGTCATCCATCGCTGTGGCTTGCGTGGACGAAAGGCAATCGCTCCGCCAAGGCGACATCACACCGGAACTGATCGGCGTGACCCGTGACGGTTACGGCATTCCCTACCGCGTCAAAACCGCCACCAAGTCTCCAGTCGCCACCGAGATCGCCGCCGCTGTCACGCGCGGCTTCGGCTCAAACCGCAAGCTCTCACCACCCATCACAAGCCCCGATGCCGCATCCGCCCTCGCGGCGCTACGCGGCACAGGCACGGATCGCCAAGTGTTGATTCGCATCCAGCAATACAACAGCGACACACTCATCAATACGGAACTCGATTACGCCTTTATCGTTGAAGTCCGTGATTCCGCAGGAAAATTACTCGCCACGACCAGCAAGAGCGAGACCGCCAACCTCGGCGGCAACTTCTTCGCGCCAGCACTCCATGCCAGGGAGAGCGTTCTTTCAAAAACAGGAGCCAGCCTCTCCACGCTCCTCGCAGAGCCTCAAATCCAAACCGCTCTCAAATAAAAATCCCAAGCCAATGAACGACGAAAACGAAGGCCAGACCGAAGAAGCGCCAATCCCCGATCCACGCATCATCACGGCGCTCGACGACCTCGACTATCCCTACGAAATCAATCCGCACACAGCGGATTTCTATGTTCGCTACAACTTCGAGGGCGAGCGGACGCAAATGATCACTATTTGCTCCGCCACCGACGAGTTCATGGGAATCGAATTGCGCGATATTTCCTCACCCTCCTTGCTCTCCGAAGGCATCTTCGACGCCCGCACAGCCAACTTTTTGCTCCGCGAGAATTCCGAATTGAAATTCGGCAACTGGCGCATCGAAGTCGGGCCGGAAAACAAGCGTTACGCCGTTTTCTGCATGAGAGTCAGCGCCGCGCTCCCCCACCGCGCCTTGGCGGAAATCATGGACACTGTTGCAAAAATCGCTGACCGCGCCGAAGAGCGCCTCTCCGGCCTCGACGAATTCTAATGGGCTTCACCTACCGCAAATCCGTAAATCTCGGCCCGTTCCGGGTGAATCTGAGCAAGTCCGGCTTGGGGTATTCTGTTGGTGGTCGCGGATTCCGTGTTGGCACAACGGCGCGAGGCGGCAAATACACGAGCTTCAGCATACCTGGGACGGGAGTTGGCTATCGCAAATCTGGCGCTGGTTGCCTTGTC
>CANKXQ010000126.1 GCA_947487745.1 Spartobacteria bacterium
GGGGCTTGTCTCGGCAAAGGCGATCCGCTGGGATGGCATGCATGAAAAAGCAACTCCGCGATGTTCCCGGCGGTCCGCCGGCCCTTGGTCCCTACTCGCTTGGCGTGGTGGCCGAGGGGAAATTCGTCTTCGTTTCGGGCATGACTCCATGGGATCCCGCAACAGGAAAAATCGAGCGCGGATCGATTGCGCGCCAGACCGAACTTGTTCTGGAGAACATCCAAAAGGTGCTCGCCGCCGCAGGAGCCGGATTTGAAAATGTCGTCAGCACCCGGGTCTATCTCTCCAATCTGACCAAGGAAAATTTCCAAGAGATGAACGCGGTCTATTCCCGTTACTTCGGGGAGTCCGCTCCTGCCCGCGCCACAATCGGGGCGCAGCTTCCGGGCGACTTCGATGTTGAGATCGAATGTGTGGCCAATCTTTTTGAGTTGACGCCTTGATTTTCGCCCGTAGCATCTTGCCTCCACTTTTGAGATTATGAAACGCACTTATCAGCCTTCCAAGCGCACGCGCAAGCAGCAGTTCGGTTTCCGCGCCCGTATGAAGACCAAAGCCGGTCGGGCCATCCTGAACCGCCGCCGTCGCCATGGCCGCAAACGCCTGCTTCCAAAAGGTGTCGAGGTCCACTTCGCAAGACACACCGAGGCCTGATACGGTCGGCCAGCGTTTTCCTAAAACCGCCCGGCTCCGTCAGACCAGGGATTTTACAAGGGTTCGCGAGCACGGGAAATCGGCCCAAGCTCGCCTCATTCGCGTAGGTCTCCTTCGCACCGGGGGAGATGAACCTGCCAAAGCCGGAATCATCACTTCCCGACGCGTTGGCGGGGCCGTCGTTCGCAACAAGGTGCGGCGACGATTGAGGGAGATTCTCAAGTCCTGCCTCCCACAAATTCCCGCAGGTCTTCTGGTGGTGGTTGTCGCCAAGTCAGCCGCCGCCGCCGCGAGCTTCGAACAATTAAAAGCGGAATGGTTGCTTCTTGCCCGCCGACTTTCTATTTTGCCGCCTCTCGAATGAAACACCTGCTCATCGCTCTGATCCGCTGCTACCAGCTTTTGGTGTCGCCGTTCCTGCAGGCGATCTGCGGTCCGGGTTGCGGTTGCCGGTTCGAGCCCTCCTGTTCGCGGTATTTCATTTCAGCCCTCCAGAATCACGGAACCCTTCGTGGCACCCTTCTCGGCCTTCGCCGGATCGGGCGTTGCCATCCTTGGGGCGGTTGTGGTTACGACCCCGTGCCGCCAGCATTCAAACCTCTCTCACCTCTCAATTAATGGACCGTAAATCCTGGATCGCTATCATTATCTCCGTCACCGGCCTCTTCGTCTGGCAGTGGTATGTCAGTAAATACTACACGCCACAGACACCTTCGCCCTCGGCCTCCGCCGCGCCGGATTCCACGCCAACCGCTGCCGTGGCCCCCACGCCATCTGCCACACCGGCTCCTCTTGTCCAGCAGCCTCCCACCATGTCGGCGCGCGCCGAGAGTCTTAGCACGAACAGCACGGAATTCGTTTTCAACAACGACGCCGGCGGTATCGAGCAGGTCATCCTGCGTATGCACCTTGGGGAGAATCATGACAATGTCGCCTTGAACCGCAGCCGCACCATGCCGATCGGCGCCTTCGGATTCAACCCCGGCGAGGTGCTTGGCGGGTTTGAAATGACCACCGATCGCGCGAATGGCGAGGTATTTTTCAAGCGCACGCAATCCGACGGACTCGAGATCACCAAGCGCTTCTCACTTCCGCCGGGTGATGGCACAAAGTCCCCCTACACGGTGAATCTGGAGGTCACCTTCACCAACTCCGGCAGTGCAGCTATCCAAGTCCCGGACTTCTTTATCGGTGCTGGCGGAGCAGCTCCCATCCACATCCACGACCTTCCCATGTATACCCGCTTCGATTGGGGACATGAGGCAAAAATGTCCAGCATCGATGTGAATTGGTTTTCCGCGAGTTCTGTTCCGCTGCTCGGAATTCCCCTTCACGGCGAGCGCCCGCTTTACTTGGAAACCGAGCCCGACATCCGCTGGGCCGCCGTAACCAGCCAGTATTTTTGCACCATCGTGACTCCGCAGGGCGCCGTCCCCACGAAATCCGTTTGGGCGAAACGCTTCGACGCCCCGAAACTCAATGGCTCGCCGGTTTTCGGAGTCCAAGGCGGCCTCACTCAAGGCGGTCCATCACTGGCCCCGGGCGCACGCGAGACACGCACCTTCCAGATTTACTCAGGCCCCAAGGAAATTCCGCGCCTGCGCGAGATTGGCCCCACGCAGGATCAGGTCATGAGCTTTGGCATTTTCGGGTTCGTGAGCGAATTCCTGCTCTGGGCGATGAACAACCTCTACGCCCTCCTTGGCAGCTACGCCGCAGCCATCATCGTTCTTACCATTTTGATCAAAACCATCCTCTGGCCCGTTCAAAACAAGGCGACGAACGAGATGCGCAAGATGGCACTTCTCGCGCCGAAAATGACCGAGATGCGGGACAAATACAAAGACAGCCCGCAGAAGCTCAACGAGGAGACCATGAAGCTCTACAAGGAGTATGGAGTGAATCCCTTCAGCGGCTGCCTGCCCATGCTCATTCAGATTCCGATCTTTTTCGGTTTCTACTCGATGCTCGGCACCGCCATCGAGCTTCGCAACAGCTCATTCTTCTGGGTTGCAGACTTGTCCCAGCCCGACACCATCGCCCATGTCCTCGGCTTTCCGATCAATGTCCTTCCGATCGTCATGGCAGGCACCATGGTCTGGCAAATGGTCATCACACCAAAAACCGGAGATGCCATGCAGCAGCGCATCTTTTACTTCATGCCGATCATTTTCCTGGTCTTCTGCTACAACTACGCCAGCGGACTCGCCCTCTATTGGACAACGCAGAATATTTTCTCTATCTTCCAGCTCTACCTCACGCGGAACAAACCCCTGCCCACGCTTGAGAAGAAAAGCGTGATCGCCAAGCGGGCCGCCGCCGAGGTCAAAAAGAAAACCAAAAACCGCCACAGCCCATGAATGCGACACCCGTTGAGATTCTTGATACCATCCTTGGCTACCTCGGCTTTGTCGCCGAGGTCAAAGAAGAACAAAACGACGGCAACACCACGCTTCAGATTCTCACCAACGAAACCGACCGCCTCATAGGCCGCCGCGAAGAGGTGATGGATGATCTCCAGTATCTCGTCAATCGCATCCTCGCCTCACAAAATCCCGCCGGCGCCCGGATCATTGTGGATGTTCAACACTACCGCAGCATGCGCGATGATGCGCTCGTTGCCAAAGTGCGCCAACTTGCCAGCGCCGTTCGTGCCAGCGGACGCCCGATGCAGACCGCTCCGCTCAATTCCTACGACCGCCGCATCGTGCACAACGCCTTCAAAGACGACCCTGAACTCGTCACATGGAGCCCGCCTGATGAAGCCCGCGTGAAACGCATCACCATCCGCAAGCGCCCCGTCCGCCGCTCCGAGTCTCCCGCTTGAGCGCGCCATCATTCATGTCGTCCGAACCCCGCCTCAGTGAGCTTAAAAGCCGCGCCCAACTCCTCAAACCCGTCCTCAGACTCGGCAAGGCCGGAGCCACCCCCGAGTTCCTCGCCGCCCTCGAAGAGCAGCTCAACCTGCATCAAATCCTGAAAATCCGCTTCGAAGGATTCAAAGAGGAACGCAAAACCCTCTCCAAAGAACTCGCTGCCAAAACAAATTCCCTCCTTGTTCAGCAGGTCGGCCACACCGCTGTCTACTATCGCCGGGCCAGCGCATAGACACAAAGTAGCCCTACCCGCGCCATCGTTATGCGCCTCTGCGAGAGATGACTTCACTTGCCCCGCAAAACAGATGCCGATGATGCCCCGCTCAGCGGTCTTCACAAAGGCGGGGCCATCTGTTTGACTGCACCCATGCCACGCGAAGCAACCATCCAGCGCACGACTTCTGAAACCTCGATTCAACTCGCCATCAAGCTCGATGGTTCGGGAGCATCCCGCATTTCCACCGGGATCGCTTTTTTTGACCACATGCTCACCCTGTTTTCAAAACATGGCCTCATCGATTTGGATGTCACCGCGAAGGGCGATATCGAAGTGGATTTTCACCACACGGTGGAGGACACCGGCATCGCGCTCGGGCAGGCGATTACGCAGGCCCTCGGCGACAAGGCCGGCATCCACCGGTATGGGTTTTTCTATGTTCCGATGGATGAAGCCCTCGTCCGCACAGTGGTGGATCTGAGCGGCAGGCCGTTCCTGACCTATAATGCGCCGGAGCGTGTCTCGCCGATCGGCGGCAATTTCGAGTTTCAGTTGGTCGAAGAATTTCTGCGTGCGCTTTCCGTGCACGCCGGCATGAATATGCATGTAGACATCCTGGCCGGTCGCGATGCCCACCACATGGCCGAGGGGGTTTTCAAATCCCTCGCCCGCGCGCTTGATCAGGCGACAGCGGTGGACTCCCGCGTTCAAGGCATCCCGAGCACGAAGGGTGTCCTGTGAGCGGAAAAAAACTCGGCGTCATTGATTATGGCAGCGGCAACCTTCGCAGCGTGTGCAAGGCTCTCGAAGCCGCAGGATCGTCTCCCAGCCTTGTGACCGGGCCCTCGGGCCTTGCCGGGTTGGATGCCATAGTTGTCCCCGGCGTGGGAGCCTTTGCGCATTGTGCGGAGAACCTCCGAGCCACTGGGCTGTGGAATCCCGTCCGCGACTGGGCGCTCTCCGGTCGTCCCTATCTCGGCATCTGCCTCGGCTACCAGCTTCTCTTCGAATCCAGCGAGGAATCCCCCGGCGTGGAGGGGCTTGGCGTTTTGAAAGGGCGTGTCGTGCGATTTCCCGATGTCGGCCTCAAGGTTCCGCACATGGGCTGGAACACGCTCTCGAAAACCTCCGGCCCCCTCTACAACGGCCTTTCCGGCGAGGTCTCGATGTATTTTGTGCACTCGTTT
>CANKXQ010000127.1 GCA_947487745.1 Spartobacteria bacterium
TATCCACATAGCGTGCGACATGGGGGTTGCGGGCAATGGCAGCGATGAGGTCGTCGCTCCAGTGCGCGGGGTGGGTGTAGAGGAGGCGAACCCAAAACTCGCCGCCAATTTCACCGATTTCATCCAAGAGGTGGATGAGCGAAGTGCCGCGCGAGGCGTCCACAGGCTGACGCGGGCCGGCTTTTTCATCCCAGAGATCCATGCCGTAGTAGGTGGTGTCTTGGCTGATGAGGTTGATCTCCTTCACGCCTTCGGCAACGAGGCCACGAATCTCGCGCACGACGGAATCGAGGGCCCGGCTGCGGTGGCGTCCGCGCATTTGGGGAATCACACAAAAGCTGCATGGGTGGTTGCAGCCCTCGGCGATTTTCACATAGGCGGAGTGGTTTGGCGTGAGACGAAAGCGCGGGGTGGCGAAGTCGGGGATGTAGCGGGACTTTGGGGTGACAAGGTTGAGGACGCTGGATTTGTCCTCTTCGAGCACGCGGCGGAAGATCGCGCCGGCTTCGGCGACTTGATCGAGTCCGATGAAGGCGTCCACTTCGGGAAGTTCGCCGACGAGGTCGGTGGAAAAGCGTTGGGAAAGGCAGCCGCTGACGACGATTTTGGCATCCGGGCGCTTGCCCTCGTTGCGCTGGCGGGAGGCTTCCAGAATGGCGTCGATGGATTCCTGCTTTGCGGAATCGATAAATCCGCAGGTGTTCACGATGAGGACATCCGCTTCGGCGGGGTCAGCGGTGATTTCAAAGCCCTCGGATTTTGCGGACCCGAGCATGATCTCTGCATCGACGAGATTTTTGGCGCAGCCGAGGCTGATCATGCCAACCCGGCGCGGGGCGGCTTCAATGGAAGATTTCATTGCGGGCGTTTTGGCCGGGGAGAGGGCTCGAATGGCGGGAGGGTGAAGGGCGTTGGCGAGGCTTTGGTAGCCGGAGTGGGCGTGGCTTCAGGGAGCACGCGCACAACCTCGGGAGTGGATGCAGGCGTAGCGGACGGGCGAGGTTTGGCGGTGGGTGACGCAACGGGTCTTGGCGTGGCAACCGGCAAAGGGGCTGAAGCATTGGCAACCGGCTGGACGCGCTCCAATTTTTTCCAGGTTTTCCAGAAATAGATTCCGAGACCGATGAGAATGAGAACCAAAAGACCGGCGCCGACGCCAAAGAGAAGGCGGCGGAGGGATTTGAACTGATCGCCGTGAAGGAAGGTTTGGCGGGCCAGCAGAACTTCGAGGTAGCGATTGTCGGAGGTGCCGAGTTTTTTACTGCCTGGCAGGTAATCGCGGATTTCCTCGAGCGGGACGCGCAGGTAGTTCGCATAATCGACCAGGAACAACCGCGCGTAAGTAGGGTGGGCGAAGCTGGAGAAGTCGTCGGATTCGATCTGGCCCAAGCGGGATACCGAGACGCGGATATCCTTGGCGGCCTTCTCGAGCTGAATGCCGAGTTTCTGTCGGCGCGCGGAGAGGCGTGCGCCGATGAAGAAATCGCTTTCGGGCTGATGGTCGTGGTGTTTCAAAATTGGCCCTCCTCGTTCAGATCGACAAGAATTTCGCGGTCTTTCGCGCCGTCTTTAGGCCCGACGATGCCGCGTTGCTCGAGAATATCCATCACTCGGGCGGCGCGTGTATAGCCTAATTTCAGACGGCGTTGGAGCATGGAGGTCGAGGCGCGGTTCTCCTGCCGGATGACTTCAAGGCATTTGGTGCAGAGTTCCTCGTCCTCATCACTCACATCCTCCTCTGGGATATTGGTGCTGGTGAGCTTTTCATGAATGCTTTTATCGAAATTCGGCTCAGCTTGTTTCGAAACAAATTCCACGAGGCGGTGGATTTCCTCCTCGGTGACGAGCACACCTTGGGCGCGGGTGTATTTCGAGGTGCCGGGCGGAAGATAGAGCATGTCGCCTTGGCCGAGGAGTTTTTCGGCTCCGTTTTCATCCAGAATAACGCGGCTGTCGATTTTCGAGGCAACTTGAAATGCGATGCGGCTTGGGATGTTTGCTTTGATAATGCCAGTCACAACATCAGCTCGCGGCGTCTGGGTGGCCACGATCATGTGAATGCCGGCTGCTCGGGCCATTTGGGTGATGCGGGCGATGGCACTCTCGACATCAGCCGGAGCGGTCTGCATGAGATCAGCCAACTCGTCGATAATAACGACAATGAAAGGCATGCGGTCTGGAATGATGAGATCGTCCGAGCGCGGCACTCGCACTGGCGGGGCCATCGGCTCCTCATCGGGGGGCTCTTCTTCGCTGGAATCGAGTTCATCAGGCTCCGCAAGGGGCAACGGGTCATCGAAAGGCGCCGCCGTCTCGCTGGGAGGCTCCTCAAGCACTGCTTCAGGCTCGACGGCCGGGTTTTCGTTAGCGGCATTGGCGGCACTCTCTGCATCCAGCTCGGCCTGGGATTTCGGGAGCGGGCGCTCGTTGAAGCCGGAGATGTTCTTGACCTTGCACTTGGCGAAAATCTTGTAGCGCTGTTCCATCTCATCCACAACCCAACGGAGCGCAAGGAGCACCTTTTTGGGATCGGTGACGACGGGAGTAATGAGGTGCGGCAGGGAATTATAAATCTGCATCTCGACGACCTTCGGATCGATCATGATGAAGCGTAGTTGCTCCGGCGAGTAGCGGAAGAGAAGGCTGGCAATGATAGAATTGATGCAAACGCTCTTACCACTGCCGGTGGTTCCCGCAACGAGCAGGTGAGGCATTTTGGCGAGATCGCCGATGATCGTGTTGCCGTAAACATCCATGCCGAGCGCGAGGGGGAGCTTCGCCGAGGATTCACGCCAGACATCCTTTTCGAAGAGTTCACGAAGAGTCACCTTCACCTTTTTCGAGTTTGCGATCTCGATGCCCACGGTGTCCTTGCCGGGAATCGGCGCCAGGATATTGATCCTCTCGGCGCGGGTCGCCCGGGCGATATCGCGCTCCAGAGACACGATTTTGTCAACACGCACGCCGACATCCGGGTAAACCTCATAGCGGGTGATCGTAGGCCCCTTGGTTATCGTGCCAGGGGTCGCCTTGATGCCGAACTGAGCCAAGGTTTCGATGATGAGATTCTGATTGTTCTTCAGCTCCTCGCGGTCGAGGGGCTCGCGATCCGTCTCATCCGGAGCATCCAGCAGCTCCGTGCCGGGCATGATATAATTCTCGAAATGGACATCGATGAGACCGGGAGGAAACGAATCCTTCGTGTCGCGGTTGGCGCGGAGTTCCGAGAGCTTTGGCTTTTTGGAGGCGGATGAGGCCGTGGCATCGATGATTTCGGGTTCCGGCAAATCAGCCGGGAAGAGTTCCAATTCCGGCTCGGGTATTTCGATACCTTTTTTGCGGGCTTTTTTCTCCAGCTTGTCGGCCTTCTTCTCAAGCGCGGCGCGTTCCTCCTTGATGCGTTTATCAGCCGCGAGCATCTGCAACCGCGCCACACGGCGAGCTTCGCGCCAAGCCAGAAATGCCTTCCAGGCGATGCGTCCATCGCGGATGGGATGGGAAGTCAGCGCGTAAAGAAGGCTGATGACATAGAGAGCGAAGAGGAGAAAAAATGAAAAGCTCCCGACGAGATTGTAGATGGCTTTCCGTCCGAGCCAGAGTCCGAAAAATCCGCCCGGCCCCTCGATGCGGAGATCGGATTTCCAATCGGTCAAAAAGATAGGCTGGAGTTGCAGTAGGCAGGCCCCGAGCAAAACCATGAGAATGCCCCACGGGACTTTGTCACGCAGGCGGTAGCCCGGCAGAAACCATTTCGCCAAGCCGTAGCCGATGGTCACCATGGCGAGCAAATAGGAAGCGCCTCCGAAGAAAAGAAGCGAATACCCGGCGAGAAGAGCGCCAAGTGGTCCGCCCAGATTCGGACTTGCTCCGACAGATCGGGCCACGCTGCTGATGATCGGTGCCCAGCCTGGAACTGAACGGGGATCGTAACTTGCAAGCGACGCGAAGAGGTAAATTCCCGAAAATAGGAGCACCAGACCGACAACAAATGCCGGAATTTTGACTGCTGTGGAGCGCTTCGCCATGAAGCGCACGACTATCGCGGACTTCTCCGAGGGTTTCAAGAAATCTGAGCCGGATGCTGACGTTCATTTCCATATGGAAAAACGCCATTGAGCGGTTATTGTTGCAGCAATGAACGGACGATCGGCAGACCTCCACCGCCTCCGGATGCCAGCCTGTGTTGCAGGACTTGCCGGGTGGGTTGCGTTTTCGCTGTCAGCCGCAGGCTCCCAAGCCGACTTTCAAGTTCCCGATTGCCTCGCTCACCCCGTCCCCTTTGAGCTTTCCGAGCGGGCGGAAAAAACAGCCGAAGCGCATGCCCGCTACATGCAGGCCATTTTCGAGGAAGAAACAGAAGGCCCGGACAAGGCGCTTGAAAACAAGAAGCGCGTGCTGGCGTTGGATCCCGCCTTTTGTGATTTGGCTTTGGATGTCGCCCAGCACCATCTGCGCCGGGGCGAGACGACCGAGGCGCTTTCCGTATTGAAGGATGCGGTGAAGGCCTCGCCGCGCAATCCCTCGGCGCCTATTGCGCTGGCGAATATCTACCTTCGCCAACTTGATAAACCGGCTCTTGCCGAAAAATTTGCTACCATCGCGCACGACATCGCGCCTGATAATTCGAGTACCTTCGAAGTTCTATGGGAAGTTTGCCGGGCTACAGGCCAGAACAAGCGAATCGAGGGGCTTTTTCAGAAGGCGCTGAAATCCGAAAACAAAAATCCCGAATTCTGGCTTGATTTGGCCGAACTGCGGCTGAGAGATACCAAGCGTTCAAAGCTCCCGATTTCGCAAAGCAACTGGGAGAAAATCCTCGTGCTGGTCGATCGTGCGTCACAAACCGG
>CANKXQ010000128.1 GCA_947487745.1 Spartobacteria bacterium
TGTCGCCAGTGTCAAAATGGAGCTCGAAAAAACAAAGACCGAGCTTGTGGCCACGAATTCCAATCTCGCTCAGGCCGATGGGGCCCTTCAGAACATCATCCGGGAAAGGGATGTCCTGAAGAAAAAAGCGGGTGATCCGCAGGACAAGAGAATCGAGAAACTCTCCGAGCGCATTGCGCAACTCGGAGCGGAAAACGAAGTCCTTCAGGAGGAGAACACCCGCCTTGTTGGAAAACTCGATAAAGCCGCCACCTACATTTCCGAAAGCAAAAAAGTCCTGTCCGCCACCGAGGAGGATCGCCGTAAGGTCGCCGCCGAACGCGACAAGGCCGTCTCGCGCAACAAGCGCCTCAAAGACAATGACGCCGAACTCGACGCCCTCAAAGTGGAGAAGGCCGCCCTTCAAAAACAACTCGCCACCCAGAAACCTGACATCGAGCGCTTGGCCAAGCTGGAGTCTGAGAACAAAGACCTCGCTCAAAAACTGGCCGCCTCGGAAAAGAAAATCGCCGAGGCCTCCAGCTCGGGAGGCCTCTCCAAAGAAGAAGCCGAGGGGCTCCAAGAGGAAATCGGATTGCTCCAAGACCGCCTCGCTGCGTCGCGTCAGGATTTGATAGCGCGGGATGCCAGCGTCAAGGCGCTCATGGCGCAGCTTGATGAAGCCACCGGCGAGTTGGCTCGTCTTCGCCTCAATCCCGAGCCGAGCGAGGAGCAAAAACGCCTTTTCACCGAGAGCCAGCTTCTCCGCCAGATTGTCATCCGCCAAATCCACGAACAAAGCGAGCGCACTCAAGTGGTGTCGGATTTGGAAAAGGAACTCGTGCGCCTCCAAGTTCAATCCGACGCGCTGGCCTCATCGATTGGCATTCTCGCAAACCCGCAGCCAGTCGTGAAAGACGAGGAACGCGCCCTCTTTCGCGATCCCCTCGTTGTTCTCAAGGATCCGGATGCCGAGGGCTCCGAACTCTCGCTGACCGTGGTCAAGTCCGCAAATGCCGATAGCACGCCCAAGCACTCTTCTGGCGGGGCGGATGCCCTTTCTGATGAGGCAAAAAAACTCGCCACCGAAGCCTCGACACTCGCCAAGCAGCGCCGCTTCACGGACGCCGAGAAAAAATACCAGCAGGTGGTGGATATCGCTCCGGAAAATCACTTCGCCCTCGCCAATCTCGCCGTCACTCAAATCCAGGCCGACAAACTTTCAGCCGCTCAAGTCGCCTTGGAAAAAGCCCTATCCCTGAAATCCGACGACATCTTTGCTTCGGTAAACCTTGCCAATGTCTACTGCCGCCAAGGCCGCTTCGATGACTCGATCGCCGTGCTCAATCGCGTCATCCCTGCCGACCCAAAAAATGCCGTGGCCCATAATTACCTCGCCATCGCCCTCGGGAAAAAAGGCGACACGGCCAAGGCAGAGGAGTCCTTCCGCGCAAGTCTCGCCATCAATCCAAACTACGCCAACGCCCACTTCAACCTCGCCGTCATGTATGCCAACGCCGAGCCGTCCTCGCTCCAACTCGCCAAGAAGCACTACGAAAAAGCCAAGGACCTTGGTGCCGAACCGGATTCCGTTCTCGAGCGCCGCCTCGCCCAAATCCAAGCGGCTCCTTGAATCGAGGCCCCGCTCGGGACTCGCGAAAAAATGTGAGTCCAAAGTTGCCATGCGGAACGAACATTGTTAGAACCACCCTACTTTATGGCTTACACCGTCACGCGTCCGCGCCTCACTTTGGCCGAAAAGATTTACCTACCCTCGATTGTCGCGGGTCTTCTGATCACGCTCAAACACATGCTCCGCCTCCTCACGGGGCAGACGAAAGTAACCATGCAATACCCCGAGCAGAAGTGGGACGCCCAGATGCCGGACTGGTATCGAGGAGCTCCCACTCTGGTGAGCAATGAGTTTGGACGAGACAAGTGTGTGGGCTGCCAACTTTGCGAATTCATTTGCCCGCCCCGCGCGATAACCATTCATCCCGAGGAAATCCCCGCCAACGAACGCTGGGGCAAAGTAGAGAAACGCCCGAAGACATTCGATATCGACATGATCCGTTGCATCTATTGCGGACTCTGCGAAGAGGTCTGCCCCGAGCAGGCGATCTACCTCCGAAAGGATTATTCGATCACCGGCCTCTCCCGCGCCGAGATGGTTCACGACATCCACAAACTCCGCGAACTCGGCGGCGAAATGCCCGGCCTCGTCAACAAGTGGAACGAAAAAAAGTAGAACAACCCGCCTCCGACTGGTAGAACGCCACCTCACTCCACCACATGCAACTCGCCCTTTTCTCGATCTTCTCCCTCCTCATGCTCGCCTTCGCGCTGGGAGTGATCCTGCTGAGAAACCCCGTCTCCTGCGCCATGAGCCTCGTGATGTCGTTCGTTGCCCTGGCAGCCGTCTTTGTGACGCTGGATGCCTACTTTATCGCCGTCGTTCAAGTCCTGGTCTACGCAGGAGCCGTGATGGTGCTTTTCCTTTTCATCATCATGTTGCTCGACCTGCGCGAGGAGAAACGCCGCCGCGTCCGCCTCTCGGCCTGGGTCGGTGGTGGCATCGTCGTCGGTGGATTCCTCTCCGCTCTCACCCAAGTCATCTCGGCCCTCCCCGCCTTGGATGTCGTGAAGCCCGCTGTTTCCCACCCCATGGCAAACGATGTCGCCCTCGTCGGTTTCGCCCTCTTCCGTAATTTCAACCTGCCCTTCCAAATCATCGGCGTCCTCCTTCTCGTCGCCACAGTCGGGGTCGTCTTGCTCAGTAAGAAGGAACTTAAGTGATTGTTTGATTTCTCCATGCCAACCTTAGCGCATTATCTCATCGTCAGCGGACTCCTCTTCGCCATCGGCCTCGGCGGAGTTCTCCTGCGCCGGAATATTCTCATCATTTTCATGGGCCTCGAACTCATGCTGAACGCGGCCAACCTCTCCCTCGTCGCCTTCTCCCGCTTCAACCTGCTTGCCGACGGCATGCCAAACTACAACGGCCAAGTGCTCGTGTTTTTCATCATCACCGTCGCCGCCGCCGAGGTCGCCGTAGGCCTCGCTATCATTGTCGCGCTCTTCCGCGCCAAGCAGACCACCCACGTTGAAGACTTGAATACGCTGAAGTTCTGATGAGCACGCAAACCGCGCCCTGGATTATTCTTTTCACCCCGCTGGTCAGCGCCGCGCTGATCCTCCTCCTCGGGAAATTCTCAAAAACACTCAGCGCTTCCCTCGCGCTCATCGCAGCCATCACAGGGTGCGTTTTGAGTTGGTGGTTGTTCAATCAGCCGGTTGATGGCAAAACGCTATCGCTGAATTGGCTGACTCTTGGTCCTGAGCTGAATCTCACCATTGGCGTGACCCTTGACCATCTCAGCAAGGTGATGCTTCTGGTGGTGACTTCCATTTCCGTCCTCGTTTTCACCTACTCGCTCGGCTACATGCGCGACGAGGAGGGATATTCCCGCTTTTTTGCCGGCCTCTCGCTCTTCCTTTTCTCCATGCTCGGCATCGTGCTGGCGGATAACTTCGTGATGATGTTTATCTTCTGGGAACTCGTCGGCGTGAGTTCCTACATCCTCATTGGTCATTATTACTCAAAGGATTCCGCAGCGGATGCTGGAAAACAGGCGTTCATCGTGAACCGCATCGGCGACTTCGGGTTCATGCTCGGTATTCTTCTTCTTTGGTTCGGAACCGGCACGGTTGTATTCAGCGAATTGATCGAAGCCATTCCTGGTCTGGCCACAGCCCCGATCTACCTCACCATCGCCTGCGTGCTCGTCTTCATGGGAACCATCGGCAAGTCTGCTCAGATGCCGCTCCATGTGTGGTTGCCGAATTCGATGGAAGGCCCGACGCCGGTTTCTTCCCTTCTTCACGCTGCGACGATGGTTGCGGCAGGTGTTTACATGTTGGCTCGCATTTTCCCGATTCTGGAAATCGTCCCAGACGCCCGCGAGATCATTGCCTGGGTTGGCGGCATCACCTGCTTCGCCGCCGCGCTCATGGCCACCCAGCAGAGTGATATCAAGCGCATTCTGGCTTATTCCACTATTTCCCAGCTTGGTTACATGGTCCTCGGCATCGGCGTCGCTCCGACATCCGATGTCGCGATGTTCCACCTCTTCACCCACGCCTGCTTCAAGTGCCTCCTCTTCCTTGCCGCCGGTTCTGTCATGATCGCCATGCACCACGAGGTGGATATGTGGCACATGGGTGGACTTCGCAAGAAGACCCCGGTGACCATGATTTGCTTCTTCCTTGGAATGCTGGCCCTTGCCGGATGTCCCTACACGAGCGGTTATTTCAGCAAAGACCTTATCATCGAGTGGGCTGTCGTGAAAATTCCGTTCCTCGGCTGGCTTGTTGCCGCTGCGGCTGGTCTCACCGCCTTCTACATCTTCCGTGAGTTCTTCGTGGTTTTCTTCGGCAAAGCCCGCAGCGAACACGCGGAACATGCCAAGGAACAACCCATCACCATGCTGGTTCCGATGCTTGTTCTCTCGGTTCTCGCCATTTTTGCTGGGTTCCCGTTCATTCAAGACCACTTCTTCAAGTTGGCCCGTCCAGACCACGAACTCGTCCCACACCTCCTGCATCCGCTGCTCTACGCCATGTTCTTCGGCGGCGCGGGTCTCTCGGCATTGCTTTACTTCAAAGCCCAGAAGGATCCCATCTCCATCCCGCTCTTCGCAAACCGCCTCTACATCGACAATGTTTACTTTTGGTTCGTCAACAACATCCAAGGCGGTGGCGCGGCTTTCCTCTCTTGGGCGGATCGATGGATCGTTGATCTCCTTGTCGTTCAAGTTCCCAGCAAGCTC
>CANKXQ010000129.1 GCA_947487745.1 Spartobacteria bacterium
GGCCGCTATTCTGGAACTCAGCCAATCCATGGCTCGGGCGAACTACGCCGATTTGTTGGATTAAGAACAGGCCGCCGAGTCTGACACCGCTATATTCCGGAGTTTGAACGCCACCACCGACAGCGGCGGAATATCTATTTCGATGGAGTGGGGTTGGTCCTGCCAGCTCCAGTGTTCATGGGCCTGAACACCACCATAGTTTCCGACATTGCTGCCGCCGTAGATATCGGCATCCGTGTTTAATATTTCCTCATAGAAACCACAGCGAGGCACTCCAACGCGGTAGCCTCCACGCACGACAGGAGTTGCATTCACCACAAAAAGAATGCTCGCGCCAGTGCGGGATTTTCTCATGAACGACCACACCGAGTTGTCGGCATCCCGGAAATCGATCCACTCGTAGCCGTCGTAGCTGTCGTCCAACTCGTAGAAGGATGGCTCGTGAGTGTAGAGCCAGTTCAGATGCTGCATGAGCCTGCTGAGGCCTTTGTGGGAGTGCTGCTCGGTGAGATGCCAGTCGAGGCTGAACGCGTGCTTCCACTCCGAAAATTGGCCGAACTCGATTCCTTGGAAGATGAGTTTCTTTCCCGGATGTGCCCACATCCACGCGAGGAACATCCGGCAGTTGGCGAATTTCTGCCAGTCGTCGCCGGGCATTTTATTGATGAGCGATCCCTTGCCGTGAACAACTTCGTCGTGGCTGAGAACAAGGATGAAATGCTCTTGGAACGCATACAGCATGGAAAAAGTGATTTCCCCTTGGTGATACCGGCGGTGGATGGGATCCTTGCTGATGTAGCGCAGGCTGTCGTTCATCCAGCCCATGTTCCATTTGAAGCCAAATCCCAAGCCGCCCGTGTAGGTGGGGCGTGACACGCTGGGCCATGCGGTGGATTCCTCCGCGATGAGGGCCACGCCGGGATGCCGCTCGTAGCAGACCTCGTTACAGCGCTTTAAAAAGTCGATGGCTTCGAGATTTTCTCTGCCGCCGAAGCAATTCGGAATCCACTGGTCAGCCTTGCGTGAGTAGTCGAGGTAAAGCATCGAAGCCACGGCATCCACGCGCAGGCCGTCCACATGGTATTCCTCCAGCCAGAAGAGCGCGTTGCCGATGAGGAAATTTTTCACCTCGTTGCGGCCGTAGTTGAAGATGAGCGTTCCCCAGTCCTGATGTTCTCCCAAGCGGGGATCCTCGTGCTCGTAGAGGCAGCTTCCATCGTAGCGGGCGAGGCCGTGGGCATCTTTGGGGAAGTGTCCTGGCACCCAGTCCAAGATCACTCCGATTCCCGCTTGATGGCAGCGGTCCACAAAATTCCTGAACTCGTCGGGATTTCCAAAACGGCTCGTCGGCGCGTAGTAGTTCACCACTTGGTAACCCCAGGATCCATCGAAGGGATGCTCCATCACGGGCATGAGTTCGATGTGTGTGAAACCCATTTCCTTCACATAGGGGATGAGGCGGTCTCCGAGTTCGCGGTAGCTCAGCGGGCGGTTGCCCTCCTCGGGGATTCGTTGCCATGAGCCGATGTGGACCTCGTAGATGCTCATCGGCGCGTTGTAGGCGTCGATCTGCGGGCGCTTGCCCATCCATTCGTTATCGCTCCACTCGTAGCGGCCAAGATCAAAGACCATGCATCCGGTTTCTATGCCATGCTGGGCGAAAAATGCATACGGGTCGGTCTTCAAAAAGACATCGCCGTGCTCGCTGCGGATTTCAAATTTGTAGTGCGCGCCCTCATGCACGCCAGGGAGAAAAATTTCCCAGACGCCGGATGGCAGGAGCTTCCTCATCTGGTGCACACGGCCATCCCAGTTGTTGAAATCGCCCACAACACTTACGCGCTGCGCGGAAGGAGCCCACACGGCGAAATGAACGCCCGGCACATCGCCGATCACTTTCACATGCGCGCCGAGCTTTTTGTGGATGTCGTAATGCGTGCCTTCGTTGAAGAGATAAACGTCCACTTCGCCCAGCACTGCAGGAAATGCGTAGGCATCCCTCTGACGCCATTTCACTCCGTCGTGACTGGTCAACTCGAGTGTGTAGGGCATTCCTTCGCTGAAGCCAGTGATCTCTCCTTCGAAAAGACCATGCTCATTCAGGCGGGTGAGCATTTGCGGTTTCGCCCCCTTGCCATCGAGAATCACTGTCGCCTCCGCCGCATCCGGTCTCAAAACCCGTGCCACAAATTTGCCATCGCAAGATCTGATGCCAAGAATGCGAAATGGGTCGCAGTGGCGGGCTTCAATCAGCGGATAGTAATCTTCAGCATTGAGGCGGGAAGGAATCATCCGCTCAGGATAGGAAGATTATGGCGTAGTGAACAGAATTTCCTGCGCTACAAATCCGGGGTGTTAACCTTAGGGCTTGAATCGATCACTCCGGCCATGATTTAAGAGAGGAGCATGAAATCACTCGCCCTTCTTATCCTTGTTTCCTGCTTTTTTGTTATCGGATGCTCCGGTCCCGGTGGCCCGGCCCAACGCGCCGGTGCGGCTGTGGATAATGCCGTTTACAAAGTTGGTGAAGGGATCAGCAATGTTGGCCAAAAAATCGAGGGATCTTCGAAGCCGTGAGCCTTCCCACGGCGGCGAGGTGGTTCGTCCTCGCCTCGCTGATCGCGCTCTCAGCCTGCATCTTTTCCGCCTGCGGGAGTCGTGACACAAATACGCTCGTGGTGGGCATGGATTTGTCCTATCCGCCGTTCGAAACAATCGGGCCGTCCGGCAAACCCGAAGGCATCAGCGTGGATATCGCCGAGGCGCTCGGGAAGTTCCTCGGCCAACCGGTGCGTATTGAAAATATCCCCTTCACCGGTTTGATTCCTTCTCTCAAGACTGACAAGATCGATTGCATCATCTCTTCGATGACTGATACCCCGGAGCGCCGTGCATCCATTGCGTTTTCGGATCCCTACCTTTCGACCGGCCTTGCGCTTCTTGTGGCGCGCGAAAGTCCAATCCAATCCCAGCAGGATCTCGACCAAACAGGAAAAACGCTCGCCGTTCGCCAAGGCACGACGGGCGAGGTCTGGGCGCGGACCAATATCAAAAATGCCGCTATGCTCTCGTTGGAGAAGGAATCCTCCGCAGTTCTGGAAGTGATCCAAGGCCGTGCGGATGCCTTCCTCTACGATCAGATGAGCGTTTGGAAAAATGCCCAAGAGCATCCCTCCAAAACCCGTGCGGTGCTCCAGCCGCTTCAAAAAGAAAACTGGGCAGTTGGGCTGCGCCACGACGACACGCAGTTGCGCGATCACATCAATCACTTCTTCAAATCTTTCCGCGCCCAAGGGGGATTTGACAGCCTTGGCGACAAATACCTCAGGGACCAAAAAACGGCCTTCCAAGAGCAAGGAATTCCCTTTTATTTTTGACCCTTCGAAGCATTAGCGGCTGCAGCGTGCCCAGAGGGAGGTGATTTTTGCGGCTTCTGTGGAATCTTTCATGGCTTAAGGCAACAATTGTTTCAGACAGCATTCTTAGAATACCATGGCCTCCAATCAAAACACCCTTCACAGGCGCTTTTCGAATTTCATCATACCTCAAACACCTGTCATTTTTTAACTAAGCCACTTACGGTATCAAAGGCTGTAAAATATGCTTGTTTGGTTAATGCCATGGGGCAATGTCATTATGCGTTTTTCCTCATAATGAATGTCCCTTTACTCTCTGCTCTCCTAATCTGTCTTGAACTTTGCAGCATTACCGCATCGGCAATTAATTTAAGTAAAAATCAAAAAAGTTTACAAACAAATAATAATCAAGAAATTGCAGATTTAGTTTATTCTGAGGTATCTGCCAACCCCTCGAGTTTGGAAGAGATTCTTCGTCGATCCATCCTCTCTGTTTATCGGCCTGGCGATAAAATTTCCGACCAGTCAGAGTCGGCCATTATTGCAATTGTCGCGGCGGTCTTGGCATCTTCAACACGGGACAATTTGGCAAAAGTTGTTTCTGCGGGTGTCGGAGTGGATGCAGCCTTGGCTCCTGTTGTTGCAAAGGCGTCTCTTTCTATTTTCCCAAAAGGTATCCAATCCAAGCTCGAAGGTGAGAGCAAAAACATGCGCGTCTTCGGCAACGTTCGAGTCCTAAAAACAACTGGCCGCACAGCAAAGAAGATCGATCGTGCAGGCAAGACCTCGGCTATTGAAAATGGCGAATTTCTGCGGCAGGGAGTCAAAATTTTTACAGGATCCGAGGGCGATGTGACTTTGCTTTTTGACAATGGTTCCACCATCCAATTGGCCCCCGAGACCGAGTTTTCAATTGATCAATTTGTTCAAGATCCGTTTCAGGCAAAGGCTGTCGATTACCAAAAGCTTGATGTTGAACCTTCCAAATCTTCCACGCGCTTGACGGTGGAATCCGGCACAATTTTTACGAATGTAAAAAAACTGCGAACCGGCTCCACTTTTCAAGTCACAACCCCAGTCGGCTCGATGGGCATCAGGGGCACCGGCTTTTTCATCCGCTCGTTGCCGGGCGATGGGGGAGATTCTGTTTCTTTTGGCGTTTCAAACGGGCAAGTGCAGTTCACCACGGCGTCTGGAGCCACTCAATCGGTGCAAGCAGGGCAGAGTTTCGGAGTCGGCGGCGCGGAAGAGGGCTTTAACTTCAGCCCTAATCCGCCCGGTGCGTCCGGACTTTTGGAAGCAACGGGAACTTCCGCTGCTTCCGCCGCGCAGTCTTTGCCCAGTGGGGCATTTAACACGGCGCCTCCAGCCACCCCGGCGCCCGCACCGGCGCTGACCAATCTCCCGCCCGACCAG
>CANKXQ010000130.1 GCA_947487745.1 Spartobacteria bacterium
ACCGTTGGAAAAATCCATCCGCACTTGAGCTTCGACCTGCTCCGCAAGCAATACGACGCCACAAGGGAAGCCGGTATCAACGCGCCGGTCTATCTTTCTGCCGGCGTGGACAACCTCGCCTCGTATGAACACCCCGAATGGCGCGAGGTGAACAAGGACGGTGCCTACACGGGTTGGGCGCAACGCACGCTACAGGCTGGCTTTCATATGATGGATTTTCACAGCCCCTATCTGGACTATCTCTGTGAGCAGATTCGCGAGGCTGTGCGTCTCTTTCCTGATTGTGATGGCATCTTTCTGGACATCATCAGCCAATATCAGTCCTGCACCCGTTGGAGTCTGGAATTCATGAAAGCCAATGGCCTCGATCCGCTGAAAGAGGAGGATCGCAAGGAGTCCTCGCGTCTCGCCCTTGAGAAATATTATCGCCTGACCACCGAGGCGGCGAAGTGGCTTCGCTCAGACATGCCGGTCTTCCACAATGGAGGTCACATTCCCCGCGGTCGGCATGACATTTTGCCTTATTTCAGCCACCTCGAGTTGGAGTCGCTGCCGACAGGTGGTTGGGGCTACGACCATTTCCCGACCTCGGCGAAATACACATGCAATTTGCCATTCGAGTTTTTGGGAATGACAGGGAAGTTTCATACCACTTGGGGCGAATTCGGCGGCTACAAGCATCCAAATGCTCTCCGCTACGAATGCGCTGCCATGCTGGCCTATGGCGCAAAATGCAGCGTCGGCGACCAGTTGCATCCCTCGGGGGAACTGGATCCTTCCACCTATGAAGTCATCGGAGCCGCCTACCGCGAGGTTCGCGACAAGGAACCCTGGTGCCGCGACGCCAAGCAGGTCTTCGACATCGCCGTTCTTTCCAGCGAGTCGGAAAACCACAACGAGCGCAACAATTGGCCCGATGACGGCGCTGGACGAGTTCTTCTCGAGAGTCATTTCCTTTTCGGTCTCATTGACCGCACGATGGACTTCTTGCCCTACAAGGCCATTATTCTTCCCGACGACATTCGCATCGACGACGAGCTGAAAGCCAAGTTGGACGCCTATCTGGCAAAAGGCGGCAAGCTGGTTCTCTCCGGTGAGAGCGGTCTTTGGAAAGGTCGTGAGGCTTTTGCGTTTGACCTCGGAGCCGAGTATCAAGGCCTCAGCCCAAGCTATCCGCCGGATAACGAACCAAACCGCGGCCACGATTATGTTCTGCCTACTCCAGA
This sequence comes from Spartobacteria bacterium, assembly GCA_947487745.1. Lineage (GTDB taxonomy): Bacteria > Verrucomicrobiota > Verrucomicrobiia > Chthoniobacterales > Terrimicrobiaceae > UBA967. The sequence continues at coordinate 1,227 of CANKXQ010000130.1, forward strand.
GCTGCGCGCTCCATTCGTCAATATGCCGCAGATCATGTATAGTCGCTCGCACCGGATTCGCGTGACGAATGGTCAATCGCTTGGACAAATCTTTGACCCATATTTCAACCGCACCTGGGAACATTTCTGCAGTCACCAGCATACGCCGAACCAACTTGAGCCATCAGGTTTTGACTGCGGTGTGCGCCACGGAAACATCCTGTATTTTGCGCATCCGGTCTTCCTGCACTACCGCGCCTACGGAGCGGTCGCTTACCGTGGGTTCATTGTCCGCGCATTACGTGAATTTCTCAAGGACGGGATCTCGCTCCAAACAAACTTGCCTTCGACAGCTCGCATATCTCTCACTTCTCAGAAGGACCGTTTCATCCTGCACCTGCTCTACGCCCCGACAATAAGCCGTGGTGGCATCATTCAGCTCTCTGGCGGCAACGCATCGGGCGGCCGCAGTGTCGAAGTCATCGAGGAACTACCGCCTCTCCACAACGCCGAAGTCACGCTGCGCTTGCCAATGATTAAAACGGCCACCCTCGCGCCAAGCGGAGTTGCCGTCGAGTTGGAGCGCAACGGCGATATGGTCACAGTCCGCATCCCGGAGTTTTCCTGTCACCAAATGGTGGAACTCCAAGGTTGAAAACTTGATATCTGAGCCATAATTCGGCGGCCAACCGATCCGGTTGGCCCCGAATTTTAGACTCCCTGATCGCCGAGTCGGTAGATCTGCGAGGGGATGGAGAGGTTGTCGGGGCGGGAGTAAACCATTTGGGCCACGGTGATGTGGCGTGTGCCGAAGGCGGCTTCACAGTAGCGCAGGTAGTAGCGCCATTTGCGGATGAAAGTTTCGTCGAAGCCCAGCGCGCGGACTTCGGGGAGCTTGGACTCGAAGGTTTCCGCCCAGCGTTGAAGGGTAAGGGCGTAGTGGGGGGCCATTTCCTCGTATTCGAACAGATTCAGGTCGCCGCAGGATGTCATCGCTTTTGTGATGCGTGCGTTGCACATGAGGAGGGAGCCGGGGAAGATGTGCTTTTGGATGAAATCCACTCCCTCGCGGAGGATGGGATATTGGTTGTCGGGGCAGAGGATAGCCTGAAGGCCCAGGAGTCCCTGCGGATGCAGGAGTTCATCCATTTTGGCGAAGTAGCCGTCGACATAGCGATCGCCGACGGCTTCGAGCATTTCGATGGAGGCGATTTTATCAAAGCGGCCACGAAGGTCGCGGTAGTCGCAGATTAGAAGCTGGATTCTCTCGCCGAGTCCCGCTTCTTGAATGCGGCGGGAGGCTTCGTCGTATTGTTGCCGGGAGATGGTGACAGTGGTGATTTTGCAACCGTAGTTTTTGGCGGCGTGCATGCTGAAGCCGCCCCAACCGCTTCCAATTTCCAAGACGCTGTCGGAGGGGACGAGGCGCAGGCGTTTGCAGAGTTTGTCGTATTTCCTGCTCTGGGCGGTTTCGAGAGGTTCGTCAGCGGCTTCGAAATACGCGCTGGAGTAGGTCATGGAGGCATCGAGCCAGAGTTGGAAGAATTCGTTGCTGAGATCGTAGTGCTCGCTGATGTTTTTTCGGCTCATGGTGCGGCTGTTAGGCCGGCACATGTGGAAGGCGCGGTTTGCGGCATTGAGCAGATTGAAAAAGCCCGTGCCACGTGATTGGCGCGTTTGCAGGGCCTGTGTGTCGTCGGCATTCAGGATGAACCATGCAATGACCTTGGTGAGATCATCGGTCGTCCATTCGCCAGCCATATAGGCTTCGGAAAAACCGATGGGGCCGTTGAGAACGCAGCGCTTGAAGAAATTCTCATCAGTGACTTCGATGCGGGCCTCAATGCCCGCGCCGAGTCCGCCGTAGACGCCTTTGGCGCCATCCGGGAGTATGACTTCGAGGCGGCCGAGTTTGAGTTTGGCGAAGCTATTGAGAACGAGTCGGCGTAAAAACATGACAGCCGCTCACGATGCCGTTGCCGCAGGGCTTAGGCAAGTTTCGCCGCACCGAAGAGCCCGCGTTTTTTTATGACTTCCCTCGCGGCCTCGGGAACCATGCTTTCCCACTTGGCGTCTCCGGCGGCGATCATTTCCAGAACCTTTGGAGAGTGAATCTGGAGGTAGTCGGGGCGGTAATCCTCGATGGGGCGGATGAGTTGGTTGACTTGGAGATGTGCGTAAAGGTTCTCCATGCCGGGAGGGGTGCGGAAGTTTCCACAGGTCACCAGTTCCCCGCTCGGCGAGATGAAGGGATAGACATAGAGGCGGACATTGCGTTTGAAGAGGCGTCCGAGGGCTTCCAGAATACCGCCTTCCAGGTCGTTGTAGTGGTCGGGATTGAAAATCTCATTCAGGCCTGGGATGCCCATGGGGAGGCCGATGGGGCCTTCCGTGTAGCGGGTGAGGAAATTCACCAGTTTGTAGTATTCACCGTAGTCGGAGATGAGCACGGTGCGGCCGAGGGCTGCGAGGAGGTCCACGCGGTCGAGGAAATCCTGGAGATCGAGCGGGCCGTGCGAGAGGAGATTTTTCATGGTGATCTCCATGAGAATGGCGGGTTCCGCCCCTGCGACGCCGCTTTCCTGTTCGAAGAGTCGTTTGGCTCCATCGAGCATGTCGTTGGTTACATAGGTGACAGGCCGAAAGCTGCCACGCTCGACGAGGATGGGTTTTTTATAAAAAGCGTCGGATGCTTGCACAACCTCGCCATCCGGGCGGAACAATGTCGCACGGGTGAGTTTTTGCACAACGAGTTCGAGGCTCATGATGCGGTTGTCGACACCTGCGAACGCAGGGCCGGAGAAGCGGATCATATCGACTTCGATGCGACCGGGCTTGAGGTCATCAAGGAGCGAGCCGATGAGCGCGCGTGGATTCTGGTGGTTGAACGCGGCGCCATAGATGAGATTCACACCGGCAATGCCGAGGGCTTCTTGTTGGAGAAGATTCTCTGCATCCAGCATGCGGACATGCAGAATGATGTCGCTGAATTTCGCACGGGGGGCGTGTTGGAAACGGAGGCCCATCCAGCCATGGGATTCATCGTGGCGGCGGAAGCTGCGGGCTGCGACGGTGTCTGCAAAAACAAAGAATCTCCGGTTGTCGTCGGCTGTAGCCCCCAAGCGCTCGATCAGTAGCTTTTGCTCGTGGCCAAGCATGGTCTCCAAACGCTCACGGCTGACATACCGGCGAGAAGGACCATAGATGGCATCGCTAAAGGTCATGTCGTAAGCCGACATCGTTTTCGCCACCGTTCCAGCCGCTCCACCAGCTGAGAAGAAGTGTCGGGCGACTTCCTGCCCGGCTCCGATTTCAGCGAAAGTGCCATAAAATCCGTTGTCCAAATTCACCCTCAGCGCCTTGCCTTGGGTCCCTCGTTCGGCGTCTTTAATTGACATATCCTTACCCTACACCGCGCGGCAGCCCAAAGAACAAAGACTTTTTTGTAAAAAAATCACGCGCCTCAGCCACGGCATGCTTTCCAAGTTCCTCGTGGAGCCTCGTGCAAACAAAGGCGCAAAATTTCATACTTCCTGTGCAAAGCGAAAATTTGGTTTAGGATT
>CANKXQ010000131.1 GCA_947487745.1 Spartobacteria bacterium
GCGCGGCGGGTGAGTTCGCCCTGCACTTGAAGCTCGCCGAATTGCGCCTTGTCGTTCGCGTCGGCAATCGAGCCGGGACGCAGGCCATCGCCAATGCTAAAGCTCACATCATACGCAGCCATGATGTCACAGATGTCGTCCCAGTGGGTGTAGAGGAAGTTTTCCTTGTGATGCGCCAGACACCATTTCGCCATGATGCTGCCGCCACGGGAAACGATACCGGTCATGCGCGATGCAGTAAGCGGCACGAAGCGTAGGAGCACGCCGGCGTGGATCGTGAAATAGTCAACGCCCTGCTCGGCCTGCTCGATCAAAGTGTCGCGGAAAATCTCCCAAGTGAGATCTTCAGCTTTGCCTCCCACCTTCTCCAGAGCCTGATAAATAGGCACTGTGCCTATGGGAACTGGTGAATTGCGGAGGATCCATTCGCGCGTGGCGTGGATGTTTTTTCCAGTGGAAAGATCCATCACGGTGTCGGCGCCCCATTTCGTGGACCACCGCATTTTTTCGACCTCTTCCTCGATGCTTGAGGCCACAGCGCTGTTGCCGATGTTCGCATTGATTTTCACCAAAAAGTTCCGCCCGATAATCATCGGCTCAAGCTCAGGATGGTTGATGTTTGCAGGAATGATCGCACGGCCTGCCGCGACTTCCTCGCGCACAAATTCTGGAGTGATCTCGGCGGGAATGCGCTGCGGGAAGCGGCGGAAAACAGAAGGCGTGTATTCGCTCTCTGCACGCTGCGCAGAGCCAGAGTGCTGCTTGTTGAGACGATTGCGCAAGATGTCGTCGGCCAAGTCGCCCATCTTCGCCCGACCCATGTTTTCACGGATCGCGATGAACTCCATTTCGGGAGTGATGATGCCTTGGCGCGCATACCAGAGTTGGGAAACCGGATGCCCTGCAGAGGCGCGCAGCGGCTTGCGGCGAAGTCCCGGGAACTCCAGCAGACGGTTGCGCTCCGCTGTGCTGGCATACTCGGCGTGATTGCGCGAAAGATATCCGTTGTCCTGCGGCTTGACTTCGCGCCCCTCATATTCCTCAACATCCTTCCGGGCCTGAATCCATGAGGATCGCATCGCCGGCAGGCCTTCTTTCACATCGCCATCAAAATCTTCATCCCCCCAAGGACCGGCCGCGTCGTAAACACGAACCGGAGCATTTTTTTCGAGCGAACCATCGAGCCGTTTGGTGTCGGAAAGAGAGATTTCGCGCATCGGCACGCGGATTTGAGGGTGGATTTCACCCTCCACATAGACACGGGTGGAATTCGGAAGCGGGTCGGAGCTACTCGGTTCAAAAGCCTCGGCGGGTGCAATCATGATCTGTGGTTTTTCGTTTTGGGATTTTATCAGCCCTGAAACAGTTCCCACGCAATTGGCCAGAGCACATCGAAAAACTCACAATTCGCTGCTCCCTCCGCCGGTGTGATCCGTCTCAGGTTCAAAGGGTCTTCCGGCACGAATTATGCGAACCGGAACTCTCAGCCCTCTCGGGCTCCCCTGCATGTGAAACATCTTTCGCCCACCCATCACATTGGTCAATCGGGAAAACCACCCGAGGGATCAAAAAAATTCTAAAGTTTTAGTTGCATTGGTGGGTGAAAATGGGTAATTGTGGGGAGCAGTGGCGAATTTTGTCATAACATCCCAAAACCCATAAATGCCGCAAGAGCCTACAGCACCGCCCTTCTACTCGGGGACTTACGAGCGCGCGATTGATGCCAAAAATCGCGCGGCGGTGCCATCGGCTTGGGTTAAAAGCGAGGGGACGGAATTTTTTGTAATCCCCCACCCTCAGGAGGGATACCTCATGGTCATGCCGCAGGAGGAATTTCACTCCACCGAACAGCGCATTCAGGGCTCCAACGCAACAGCCCAAGAAAAACGCCAAGCGATCCGCCAATTTTTCAGCGCCGCGCACAAAGTCGCCACCGACAAGCAAGGCCGCATACTGATCCCCGACTCGCACGTGGATGCCGCAGATCTTTCCGGCGAGATTACGTTTATCGGCGCGGGACGCCGCTTCGAGTTGTGGTCGAAAGCACGCCACTCTGCCGCCTCGGCAGCGAATGATGAAATCTACAAACGCGTGGCCGTCGATATCGGCCTCTAATTTTCCGAATTCCCAACAAACAACACCCGATGAAACAAAACTAAAATCCACAGCTGAATCCCGGAGGCCCTTTTCGGAAGAGGGTAAAACCAGGATCAACCGTGTGGATACCAAATGAAAATTCCCAGCATCCATTCCTATGCGAGATCTCGATTCCGACATTCATTTGGGAGTTTTTTCAGGAGGCCTTGATATGCCCGGCAGCACCTACCATGTGCCGGTGATGGCAAAACAGATCAAAGCCTATCTGCAACCTGGGCCTGGAATGTTGTTTTTGGACGGGACGGCCGGTGGTGGTGGACACTCGGCTTTGCTTTTGCAAGCGGGCGCGGAGGTTATCGGTCTCGATCAAGACCCCCAAGCTCTTGCCGAATGCCGCGAAAGGCTGAAAGCTTTCGAATCGAGCGCACGCTTTGTGGAATCGAATTTCCGCGATGCCTGTGAAGCACTCGACAACATCGGAGAAGAACGACTCCTGAACGGCGCGCTGCTGGATATCGGCGTTTCCTCACATCAACTCGATGAAGCGGAGCGCGGATTCTCGCTCATGCGTGAAGGCCCGCTCAACATGCGGATGAGTCCTCGCGCAGCACAATCCGCCGCAGATGTTGTGAACACGCTTCCAGCAGATGATCTCACCCGGATTTTTCAACAATACGGCGAGGAGCAAAATGCCCGCCGCATCGCAGCAAAAATCATCGAGGTTCGTGCCACTCACCCCTTCAAGACAACATTTGACCTCGTTAAAGCGGTGGAGAGCGTGTCCCCTCGCCGTAGCGCAAAGCACCCCGCGACAAAGATTTTTCAGGCCCTGCGCATTCATGTGAACGATGAACTCGATGCGCTGCGCCACGCCCTCCACGCCCTGCCTGAGCGTCTCGCCCCCGGCGCCCGTCTGGCGATAATCACATTCCACTCTCTCGAGGACCGCATCGTGAAGGTCTTCTTCCGCGAGCACAGCCGCGAGTGGATCGACCGCCCCGAGTGGCCAAAGCCACGCCGGAACCCCGACCGCCTTTTCAAGCTTCTCACCCCCCACCCGATCGCCCCAAGCGAAGGAGAAATGCAGCGAAACCCAAGATCGCGCAGCGCCAAGCTGCGTGTTGTCGAAAAAATATAGGAGTCCAACCATGAACACCGAACTGACGACACCCATTAATTCCAATCCCATCCAAATCGGAAAAATTCTCTGCGTTTCGGCCATCTTAGCCGTGCTACTCGGCGTGGGCCTTAGCTTCGTGAATATCAAAAACCAGCAATTCGCGATCGGGGAGCAAATCCGCCAGACCGAGCGCAAAATCCAGCAGGTTCGCGCGGAGAATGACGTCCTCCTTGCCAAGGTGACCGAACTCACATCCCGCCCGGCGCTGCAGGCGCGTGTGAAATCCGGCTACATCGCCGTTGTGAACATCACAGGCGACAAAATCGCGCGCCTCACACCTCCCGTGCAAGCCACAGAGGTTGGAACCCTGCGCACAGCCTTCAACGAAGTCGGCCGGCAATGAAGTTTACGGCGAACACACGCATAGGAACAGCCTGTGGCATCGCCGCCAGTGTCTTTACCGTCTTTTCGGCTCGATTGATTCATCTGCATGTTGCGAAGCATGAGGAATACGCCCTCCTTGCAGCAAAAAAACACAACACCCGACAAGTTATCCATGCCAAGCGGGGCATGATCCTCGACCGCAACGGGGAAATTCTTGCTGCAAACCTTCCTGTTCGCACCTTGGTTGCGGACGCGTCCCGGATGAAAAAGCCGGAAGCGCTCGCTGCGCTTGTCTCAAAACACCTTGGCCTGGACGAGAAGGAGGTTCTTGAGAAGTTTTCCACCGGCAAAAAATACATCGTCCTGAAACGCGAGGTTCCAGAGGAATCCGCCATGGCTCTCTTGAACGAGATGCAGAAGCAAAACCTGCGAGGTGTTTTTTCAGAGCAAGACGCCGTTCGCATCTACCCGAATGGCGAGGTTCTTGGACATATCTTGGGATTCCTCAATCACGAGGGCAAAGGCGTGCAGGGCGTCGAACTTTCGATGGAAAGCCAACTCGTCGGCAAGGATGGGTATCGATTCATCGAGCGCGATCGCGTGGGCCGTGAAATCGTGCTTTATCGCGGCCTCGAAGAGGAACCAGAGCATGGCAAAAATGTCCGCCTCACCATCGATATGGGACTCCAATCGATCTTGGAGGAGGAACTCGATGCGGCCTACAAAGACTTAAAGCCTGAAACCGCCAATGCCGTCCTCGTGGATCCAAAAACCGGGGCCGTTCTCGCGATGGCCTGCCGCCCCTGTTTCAACCCGAACGAGCCGGGTAAAGCCCAGCCGGAGCAAATGAAAAACCGGGCCATCATCGACATGGTAGAACCCGGATCGACATTCAAAATCGTGGTGGCCGCAGGCGCCCTCAATGAAGGCAAGGTCGATGAAAAAACAACCATCTTCTGTGAAAACGGACGCTTCGCCTACGGAGGTCGGATTCTCAAGGACCACCACGGCTACGGACACATGGATGTCCATGAGATTCTCGTGAAATCCTCGAACATCGGTTCCGCCAAGATGGCCCTCATGATGGGCGGAGACAAATTCTACGAGTATGTCCGCCGCTTCGGATTCGGAGAACGCCTCGGAATCGAGTTGCCAGGAGAA
>CANKXQ010000132.1 GCA_947487745.1 Spartobacteria bacterium
CCGACCAGCGAAATCCGCCAAGCCCACATCCGCCAACGCCTCGTCCGCCATGCGCCTGTGACAGGCTCGCACAGGGAGACACCAGCCGATCTTTTTGTAGAGGCCCATGGCCACGACATCCCTCGCGCTCACCGGAAAATCCCAGTCCACACTCTCGCGCTGGGGCACATAGGCGACGCGCGAGCGGACTTTTTTTAGAGGTTCGCCATAAAAAAGAATTTCCCCCGAGGCCGCTGGAATAAGGCCCAGTGCGGCTTTCAGCAGTGTGCTTTTTCCCGCTCCATTCGGACCCACGATAGCCGTCGAACGCCCGGGGCGAATCGAAAGGTCGGCATCCCAGAGAACCATCTTGCGGTGGTAGGCGACATTCAGGGAACGGATTTCCAGTGGCGCCTTGCTCATGGTGTGCTGCCGCCCAGGGCATTTGTGATCGTGCGGGTATTGTGCTTGAGCATCCCTTCGCAAGTGCCCTCCGGGGAACCCACCGGTCCGAGAGAGTCGGAGTAAAGCATACCGCCGGGCTTCACAGCCTGTCCGCGCGCCGCTGCGCCTTCGATGACTGCGCCAATATTTTTCTCCGAGAGGGTGGACTCGAAAAACACAGCCGGTATCTGGCGTTTCACGATCTCATCGACGATGCGGTTGATGTCCGAAACCCCTGCCTCGGACTCCGTGCTCAGGCCTTGCAAACCGAGCACCTGCAACCCTGTGGCGCGGCCGAAGTATTGAAACGCATCGTGCGCCGTGATGAGCACGCGCTTCTCGGGAGGGATTGTCGCAATAGCAGAGCGAATCCAGTCGGACCCCGCTTCAAGCGTTGAGCGATAGCGCTTGGCATTCGCTTGGAATTCCTGTGCGCCTTGAGGGTCGGCTTGAGCGAGTGTTTTTTCCACGGCTTCGATGCAACCGGCCCAGACAAGTGGATCCATCCACACATGCGGATCCTCGGCTCCGCCCTGCTTCAGCATCTTGTCTGCTGGAATCGAAGAAGTCACAGCGGTTACCAACTTGCCGCGCTGGCGCATCTTCTCAAATGTCGCCTCCATGCGCCCCTCCAAATGGAGTCCGCTGTAAAAAATGACATCCGCCTTCAGCAACCTCGCCACATCGTCACGCGTCGGTTTGTAGAGGTGGGGATCCACATCATCGGAAATCAAAGCCGTTACTTTCGCCCGTCCCCCCGCCACCTCGCGCACGAGGTCCGCCACCATGCCCGTCGTGCAAACAATTTCCATCTCGGCCCGCACAGAACCAGCCACCGACATCAAAAAAGCCATAGCCGCACACAAAAGAAATTTCACACCGCAAAAATTGGAGCCCCGACGCCCGCTTGGCAAGGGAATGCTCAAGACCGGACGCGCAACCCACCCTAACCAAAAATTTGGACGATCGTCCAAATTTTTGGTTCGCCGAGCAGGATGGCGTTTTCGGTTTTCTCTGGTTGGAGGGTTCGTGATAGGGTGGCGGCGTGTTGAAGAAAATCGCTGGGTATTTCCGGTCGCTTGTTTCGAAGTTGCTGAATTTGCACGACGCGCCCCACTCCTTGGCAGGCGGGGTGGCGATAGGCATGTTTATGGGTTTTACTCCGCTTTTTGGTCTCAAGACGCTTCTTTGTATCGGCGCGGCTTATGTTCTGCGCTGCAATCCGATAGCTGCTGTCATCGCTGTCTCTTTGCATGATGTGGTGACGCCATTTTGGCCTGTGTTGTTGGAGATCGAGTATGCGATTGGCTCTCGCGTTCTTGGTTTTTTCGACGGACTTCCACATCCGACGTCGGTCACGGATTTTCATATTCACGAGTTGATGAAGTGGACGACATTTTTCACCATCGGCCTGCCGATGCTCATTGGTTCGCTCTTTCTATCCGCACCGGCTGCGGCGATAAGCTATGCGTTGATGTTGCCTGTGTTCAACAGACGCGAGCGCCGGAGGTCTGAGCGCCGGCAGGGAGAGGGGATATGAATGTGGCGATTTCCTGGATCGGCGCGCTGTGGACCGCTGGTGGTGCTGTTTTACTTTTTCTTGAGGCCGGCTCGCATCCTTGGTGGGATGCCGCGTGGGTTTTGTTGCTGGCTCTTTCAGCCTATGTCGGATTGGTGCAGGTCGGTGGACTCCCTCGCGCGAGGATGTGCGCAGGGGTCGTGCTCGTGGTCTTTGCCGGAATGATTGTTCTGACTGCGCTGTCGGGATGGCCTTTGGGGCCGGTTCGTTTCACGGGGCCTTCGGTTTTGCGTGTCGGGAATGTGTTTCCGCTGCTTCCACCGTTGCTGGCCTTTTCGCTCCTGACGCTCTGCCAGCGCTCATTGGCGGTCGCCTATCCGGGGCTGGGCATCAATGGTCTCGCTGCTGCTGTGGCTGGGGTTTTTGCCGCAACAATTCTGAACAGTGCGGCCTTTCTGGCCGAGGCGCGTCTCTGGTGGCTCTGGAATCCGTGGGGCGAGGGATTCGCTGTGCTTCCCGCTGTGGTTGGTCTCTTCTCTATCGCGCTGGCGGGATTTTTTTTGGCGAGGATTTATCCCGAGGACACTGACATGAAGCTTACGCGATGGTCGCCTGCGGCAGCGGTTTTGATCGTCATAAACCTTCTCTTCCTCGCTGCCAACGCGCTGCATTTCATGGGGCGGCTATGAAGGTCTCGTTTCTGGATTTCCTTCGCCAGAGCCTCCAAGGTGAGGGTCCGATTCATCCGTTGGAACGAAAAATGGCGAAGCGCTGGGTGAAAGAGCGCTTGAAGAAACTTTATCCCGAGTTGCGAATTGATCCCGATGCGCTGGAACGCGCCTATCAGGAACTCGGCATCGAGCCGCACGAAGGAGCGGGTAAGGGGGCTTGCACGGTTTACGAAATCACTCTACCTCATGCAGACAATCGTCTGTGATGGTGCCTTTCGGCAAATAAAAGCCCGTGCCCCTGTTGAGGAGCATCCGCATGACTTTTAAAGGCGTGAATCAGGCGTTGCGCCCGACGCAATTCAAATCCTCAAAGGAGGTCACCAAGCGCTTGGTGAAGGCTGCCTCAGCGGCACCGATCCAGACGCGGGGGTCGTAGTATTTTTTGTTCGGTGAATCGGGACCCGTCGGATTGCCGATCTGACCTTGCAGGAAATCGTGGTTCTTGGCTTCGTAGGCTCGAATTCCATCCCAGTAGGCCCACTGGAGATCTGTATCCAAGTTCATCTTGATCGCACCGTAGCTGATGGCCTCGCGAATCTCCTCGCGGGATGATCCCGAGCCGCCGTGGAACACGAAATTCACCGGCTTGGGGGCAGTGCCGAGTTTTTTCTGAATGTATTCCTGGGAATCGCGGAGGATTGTGGGTTTGAGCTTTACATTTCCGGGCTTGTAAACGCCATGCACATTGCCGAAGGCCGCTGCCACGGTGAAATTCGGGCTCACTGCGCTGAGCGCTTCATACATTGCCGCGACTTCTTCGGGCTGAGTGTAGAGGCGGGATTCATGCACATCGCTGTTGTCCACGCCGTCCTCCTCGCCGCCTGTCACGCCGAGTTCGATTTCGAGGGTCATGCCCATCTTGGCCATGCGCTTGAGATATTGGCAGCAGACCTCAACGTTTTCGTGCAGGGGCTCCTCGGACAAATCGAGCATGTGGGAGCTGTAGAGAGGTTTTCCTGTTTTTGCGAATTGCTCCTCGCTCGCAGTGAGCAATCCATCGATCCAAGGCAGCAATTTTTTTGCGCAGTGATCCGTGTTCAGAATCACAGGAACGCCATAGGCCTTTGCGGCTTGGTCGGTGTAGATGGCACCCGCGATGCCACCCAGAACTGGTCCGAGCTGGTTGTCACCCTTCACGCCCTTGCCGATAAAAAACTGCGCTCCCCCATTTGAGAACTGGATCATCATCGGGGAGTTCAACTCACGCCCCGCAGCCAGAGCCGCATTGATAGAACTTGTCCCGATGCAATTCACTGCTGGTAGTGCAAAGTTCCCCGCCTTTGCGTAATCCAACAAAGATTTTACTTCATCCCCAAACAAAACACCTGCGCGAAATTTCGAATTATTCATGAAGGAAAAGTCTCTATCACGCGCGGCCTACGACCTGCAATTCAATACCCGTAATCTCTCGCGCGATCTGGGGCTGTTTTTTTCTAATTCCCCCATGTGGACTGGGCTTTGGTGTTCGGCATGGAAAACCCATAAAAGCGCGGTAGCTTGAGCCATGACATTGGCAAACCAGCTCACCATTGCGCGGATTCTTCTGATTCCGGTGTTTGTCTTTTTGAGTATTTCCTATGGTCACAGCCTGGATGCGGGCGAGCCTCTCGAGTGGCAGCGTGTCGCGGCGATTCTTGTTTTTATATTCGCGGCGGCGACGGATGGACTGGATGGCTACATCGCGAGGCACTGGAATCAACGCAGTCGCCTCGGTGCCGTGCTTGATCCCATCGCAGACAAGGGGCTTTTGCTCACGGCCATTGTCACGCTGAGTTTGAGCAACTGGAATCAAGCCTTCCCCCTTTGGTTTCCTGTGCTGGTCATTGCGAGGGATGTGGTGATTCTGGCCGGTTGCGGTGTTCTTTATTTTTTAAATGGGGGGCTTGATGTGAAACCAAGTTGGACGGGTAAAGTCGCCACGGCCGCTCAGATGGTGGCGATTGCTTGGATGATGCTTCAGTTGCCGCATTATCTGGCTTCTGTGTATCTGGCTGGTATTCTCACTCTCGTCAGCGGGGTGGATTATTTGATCCAAGGCAG
>CANKXQ010000133.1 GCA_947487745.1 Spartobacteria bacterium
CTTCCCGCGCAAAACGACTTTTTTCAATCGCCGGTTTCGGGTTCAAACGCGTCAAACTCCGCCGCATCCGGGCCGTGAAGGATATCCGCCCGGACTTCGACGACCTCATTCAATCAGGTTGCCTCGGCGGTTGGATCGAAAGCGAGGAGAACCTCTCGCACGCCGGTCTGTGCTGGGTGCATGCGGACGCCAAGGTTTATGGCAAAGCCCAGATCTTCGGGGATGCGCGTGTCACGGATCAAGCCGTGTTCTGCGGAAACGCCATGATTTCCGGCCAGGCGCTCGTTGCAGGCCAGTCGCGCATATCCGGAAATGCCCGGATTACTGGCCTCGCCAAAATCGATGGCAAGCAAGTCTCGGTCGCGGGTCGCGCGTGGGTGGGGGACTATGCTCAGGTGCGTGGCAGCGCCGGGCAACGGTCGGCGGCGCCGCAGTGCTCGAAGGCGAAATGGTCTTGGGTGGCGCGGTGAACGTCGCGGGAAACGCGATTTTAAGCGGCAGTGAACGGATCGTGGGGTCGGCTCGAATCGGCTGAAAATTATTTCGCCGGCTTCGCAATCTCCTTCGAGCAAGACCTCCGCACACCGACATGCCGCGTCTCCGGAAGGATGAACTTTCGGATTTCCACCTCCACCGAGGCGGCGCCAAATTCGCTCAAAACCACCTCGCCTATTTCCCAGGCGAGGGATTCGATAAGCCGCCTCGGCCGCTCTGCGGCGAGTTCCGAGACGCGCTGGCAGACGGCGGCGTAGTCAACCGTGAGGGTGATGTCGTCCTGCATCTCGGCAAAATTCCTCGCCGGCCGGATGCGGAGATCGATTTCGACTTCCTGCGCCCCGCTCCGCTCCTCATCAGGCACGCCGATCCAGGTTTTGACCCGCAACGAATCGATAATGATCTCGCTCATAGCAACTGCTGCACGGCCGCGATGTCGCGGGCGATGATCGTCGGCCTTGCCGGGATGAGTTTTTCGATGCGGTCGAAACCCGAGAGCACTGCCACATCGAGAACGCCGCCGTGGCGGGCGGTTTCGATATCATGCACCATGTCGCCGACGAACATCGTCTCCTTAGGATCGAGCGAGTGGATGTCGAGGATTTCGCGAATCTTTTCCCGCTTGTCCATGATCTCGGTGTAAGCGACCTCGAAATATTTCTCCACCCCGAGCCGCCCGGCTTGAATCTTGAAATGCGAGGTCTTGATCGTGCTCAGTAAAAAAGTCCGCCGGCCCGTGGCGCGGCAGAATTTTAAAAAATCCAGCGCTCCCGGCAGGAGTTCGATCCGGTCGTTCAAGCCCAGGAAAAACCGCTCGTAAAGCGCCTCCAAGCCCTCGGCCGTGGCGTCAGGCAGCAGATCCGCGTAGAATCCCGAAAACGGCAGGCGGAAATGCTCGCGGAATTCCTCCAGCGTGAGCGCGTCCCGCCCATACTCGGCAAAGATCAGGTTCGTCGCCTCAAGCACGGCGGCGAGATCGTCCGCCAGCGTGCCGGACCAGTCGAGAAGCACATTGCGAATCATCTTTCTTAAAAAATAATAGCCAACCGCGCGCCAATCACGAAGGCATTCGGCGCCGAGTTGTCCCCGCCCGGATTCACAATGAGCTGGGCGTCCGGCTGCAGAATGCACCACGGGGCAAGCACGCATTGGTAGGTGGCTTCCAGAACCATCTCGGATACCGCACCGTCTCCACCCGCCGCTCCGATATCTGCACGCGCATCGGGGCTCAGCGCGGCAAAGCCATATGCCAGACCGAAGGAATCTTCGCTCCGACCGGGTATCAGGCCCTTGTAGGTGAATCCCATGTCAAAGAAGAAATCCACCACATTCCTGTCGGGCGGGGTGAAGCCGGTGCGGCCGAAAAACCCCAGCCCCTCGTCGCTCTTGGGGTCGCTCTCGGCATTCTCGCGGAACAGCATTTGGTCGAGCACCAGATAATATCCCGAGTTGCCGGACGAGGTGGAGTCGGCCAGCGCGTCCGCATATTGACCGCTTTGAAGCCAAGCCCCCAACTTCAAGAAACCCGGCAGCAACCGGGATTCATCCGTCTTGCCCCAGTAAAATTGCGCCTCGTTCATCCAGGTGAATCCATTTTGGGCGTCCAACCTCCAGCGGAATCCATAGAGGTTCACATCCTGCGCAAAGACATTTCCCTGGTAGGCTCCCGAGAGGAAAGTGAAGGAATCATTCGGTGAGTAGGCGAGCCGCACCCCGGGCGCGCCGACTGGAAAGGCCGCGCCGCCGTTCGGCATATTGGAACCCACCAGTGCCGTCCAACCGAATTCGGCATTGATAAAAAGACCGCCGTAATCGGAGATAAGAAATTCCGAGTCGGCTGTGAGCTGGCCGACGCGCAGGGATATTTGTTTATCCAGAAAATCCTGCTCCAGCCAAAGCTCCGCGCACCGCAGCGTGTCGAATCCGGCGATGTTCGAAATCGTCAGAAAGTTGCCGACCAAATCCTGACTTGCGTCCTTTCCGCTCAGCCAGAGCCATGTCGTGCTGGCCCGCGCTCCGTGCCAGCCGGCGAGCTTTTCCAAGTCCAGATCAGATCCGAAATCCAGCAACCCGGTGTAAACCGATCCCGTGCGAAGCCCACCTGCCGTGTTGCCCCAAACCTCCGCCGTGTAGCTCGCAAAAAACTCCACCCCCCGATCCGACAGCGCCGGCCTCGTGCCAAACCACTCCCCAGTCAGCGTCTCGCGGGACAAAAACGGGCCCGCAACATCCTGCGCCGTCTCATCCTGTGCCGCGACAAGCAGCATCGTTGAAAGAAAAAAGCAAAGAATACCAAGAGCGCCTCTCATCATCTTAGCCTCTTTTTTTCCCCTACGCCGGTCAAGGCAACGATCACAATCACCTCATCTCGAAAACAACGGTCCATCTTCCAAATACCAAGCACGGAAGACGCCAAACCACTCCCAGACACCTCACCGCCTTATGTCCATTGGCTTTTGCAAACCGCATTATCGAGCGATTTTTTGTGGCGCGCGCAATCTTCCGCTCTATCCTGGCACCATCCTCCGCCTCGTCTACCGCCCAATCAGGTCATCCGTTTTCCCGCCAGATCAGGATGTCTGAGGCCGGGCATTTCTTTTCGCCTGTCAGCAAGCCTTCCTCACTCATGTCACAATCTAATTTTTCCCAATGAAGCGAGTGGTCAAAAACTTCCATATCCTGTCGCTCTTTCTCGATTGCCAAGAGAAGAGTTGGCACGTGCTCCAATGGCATAATCACGGTGATTCCTGAGTCCAGCTTCACCTTGAGTTCGGTGGCGGTGATTTCCGTAGAAAGAATTTTTGGAGGCGGATTCATGTCAGAATTTCTATCACGGAGTCCTTTTATTCCTTCTTTTCAATTTCTTGTGTATCCAAATCGGATTTTTGCGAAGATCCAGAATTGTAAAAACCTCGGTGGCAGTGGGCGTTTCGCGGTAATAGATTCAGAATGGAAATCTTTCCGAGAGCAGGCGATGGAAACCACAATATTTGGAATGGATTCCGTGGAAAAGTCCCAAACTTTCTATGTCGGATAGGATGGTATCTTCAAAATAATCTCCAACGCCAATTTCTTGCAGGTCTTAAAGCTTACGCCCTTGCTCGATGTCCTCAGCCGCTTCTTCGAGGACAACAATCTTACTCATGATCGTTTTGACGCCAGCCGGGCCTTGAGTTCAGGAATTGTCAGGAATTTCCCCTCGCCAGCTTCCACTTTTGCCAAGCGCTCAGAAAGAACCTCCCCATGCCAATCAGGAGACGGGAGTTTGTCTTCCGATGTAGAAAAAGAGCGCCAAAGCAACTCCATCGCCTGAAGACGCTCGGTTGTGCTCATACTTTGGATTTCGGACTCGGCTAACATGGGATTAATCTAAATTTTCGCAACGAGATACTCAACGGACTTTTTTTCCAACAGCGTAATGAAGTCGAGAAAGTCGGGATGCAGGTTTTGCATCGTCGTGTGTTTGGCAAATCGCCGCCATGGCGCCAAGGCGTTCTCGTGGAGTTGATTGCAATCAAGGATTTTGACGCTCGCACAAGCTTTCCAAAGGGCGCTTGGTTACAGTTTTTTTCAATCGGCCTGGGGGGCGGTTTAGGGGGATGTAAATATGGCTCCACGCCCATTGTATCCGACGCCACGAGAGTTCCATATTTCTTCTATCTTTTTATAACTGATTATTCTGATTCCTGGCGCACCTACATTAGGATCAATAATTACAAGATTCTGCGCGACATTATCATATCCTGAAACTACAAATGTATGCCCGCCATATAGGTTTGTATCAATCAAAACGGGAGATCCTTGATCGATTGCATTTCGAATGTCTTCTAAACCATTCACAGCACCAGATTTTGTATTTGGGTAGTTTTGTTGTCTCCAACTGATGCCAAGAGTAGAGATACCAGTAATTAGGTCATCGAACATCGTCAGAGTAAAATCATTAAACACTTTCTTAGGATCATACTTTTTCCCACGGCTTAATACCTTTAGTTCTCGCGGTGTCCTGAATTGCCCATAATGCTGTAAAACGATTGATGCCGAGGTAGGAACGCAGAGATTTTTTTCTTGTCGTTGATGCACAAGTTCAATGAAACCACTTTTACTTAATTGATTTGGCGGTGGAGTGAACTGTCCTGCCTGAATGATCCCCAAATAATCAGCAGGTTTTGCCGCAGCGCTAGCATTGAAT
>CANKXQ010000134.1 GCA_947487745.1 Spartobacteria bacterium
TTTGTTAAACCCGGTCCCCGCCTGCATGAGCGGATGCTTGAGCTTTCCGAGGGCGGCCACCGTGTGCTTCTCGACGAGCGGGGAAAAACCTTCGCCAGCCGCGCCTTTTCGGTGGAAATCCAAAAGCTCCGCAACCGCTCGGTTTCGCGTTTTGCACTGCTGGTCGGCGCTTCCGACGGATGGGATGAAGTCACCCGCTCGCGGGCCGATCTGCTCTGGTCGCTCGGCCCGCAGACTCTCCAGCACGAACTCGCCCTGCTCGTGGCCCTCGAGCAAATCTACCGCGCCGAAACGATCCTCGCCGGAACACCCTATCACAGGGATTGAGCGTAACTCCGCCGCCGCCAACTTCAGTCTGGCATCCAAAGCCGACCAAAAATTTGGACGATCGTCCAAATTTTTGGTCGCAGCGTCGGTGCGGCTCAGGGCATCACCCCATACGCAAATTCTCCGCAGCGACTAAAAGCATGGTCGCAACGGATGAACTCTTCTCAATTTACAACCAAGGCGGCGATCCTCGGCGACTACCCGCCAAGAAAGTGTGGTATCGCCACATTCACTCGCGATCTCCGCGACGCCCTCAATGTCAACCGTCCCGACTGGGACTGTCCGGTGGTCACGGTCACGGATCCCGGCAGCAACTATCAATACCCGCCCGAGGTGAGGTTTGAAATTCCCGAACCGGATGCCGCAGGCTACGAGCGGGCGGCGGATTTTTTAAACCTCTCTCATGCTGATGTGCTCTGCGTGCAACATGAATTCGGCATTTTCGGCGGTCCGGCCGGTGGACATATCACAAATCTTCTTCGCCGCGCCCGCATGCCGGTGGTCACAACCCTTCACACTGTGCTGGCTGATCCCACTGCCGAGCAGCGCCGGGCTTTTTCAGAGGTTATAGAATGCTCCGGCAAGCTCGTGGTGATGACGAATCATGGAGCGGAAATGCTCCGCGATATCCATCGCGTCTCTGATGACAAAATCTCCGTCATTCCCCATGGCATACCTGACATCCCGTTTGCGGATCCGAATTTTTACAAGGACCACTTTGGCGTGGCCGGGCGGCCTGTGCTTCTCACATTCGGCCTTCTCTCTCCCGGCAAGGGAATCGAATATGCACTGCGGGCGTTGCCGGAAATTGCCCTGGAGCACCCGGATATCGTTTACATTATTCTAGGCGCTTCACATCCCCATCAAGTGCGTCGCGATGGGGAAAATCATCGACGGGCTCTCGAACAGTTGGCGCGCGACCTCGGCATGGAACGGAATGTGATGTTTGTAAACCGGTATGTCGAAAATACCGAACTCTGCGAATTCATCGGCGCCGCAGACATCTACCTTACGCCCTATCTCAACGAGTCGCAAAGCACCTCCGGCACGCTCGCGTATTGTTTCGGAGCAGGCAAGGCGGTGGTATCAACCCCCTACTGGCACGCGGCAGAGCTTCTTTCGGAGGACCGAGGTGTGCTTGTTCCATTCCGCGACGCCAAAGCCATCGCGGCTGGTGTGCTGGAACTTTTTTCCAACGAATCCCGGCGGCATGCCATGCGGAAGCAGGCTTACATCATGGGCAGGGGAATGGTTTGGTCCGAGGTGGCAGCCGACTATGCGAGAGTCTTCGAGGAAGCGCGCCAAGTCTTTCAGGCGCGGGGCAGGCGTCTTCCGCCAAGGGGGTCTGTTTATGGAAAGACCGAGCCCCTTCCAGTATTCCGCTTCGGACATCTGAATCGGATGACCGACTCCACCGGCATTTTTCAGCATGCCATTTTCACTATTCCATGTTTCGAGCACGGGTATTGCACGGATGACAATGCGAGGGCACTTCTGCTGACGGTTTTACTTGAGGAACTCGACGCATGCGATGAGTCCATCTCCCTCATCCAGTCAACGAGTGCCGCCTTTCTTCACTTTGGATTTTCGAGTGTCGGAGGGCGTTTCAGGAATTTCATGGGATTCGACCGGCGATGGACTGAGGAACACGGGTCCGAAGACAGTCACGGACGTGCAATATGGGCCCTTGGTGCGGTCATCGGGCGCACGCGCTCTGCGGGGCTTCGTTCCTGGGCGGCCTCGCTTTTCGAAAATGCTCTGCCGGTCGTAGAGGGATTCACTTCACCTCGTGCCTGGGCTTTTACGATTCTTGGTCTGCATGAGTATTTTCGTTCTCTGCATGGCGATCTGCATGCGGACCGCCGTAGGGATGACTTTGCCGGCAGGTTGTTCGATCTTTTCAAGCGGAATGCCTCAGCCGACTGGCCTTGGTGCGAGGATATCGCTGCCTATGACAACCCTCGGATCGCCCAGGCGCTGATTCTTGCGGGAAGGTTCACTGGAAACGAGGAAATGAAAAATGCCGGTCTTTCCGCATTGAGATGGCTGATGGACAAGCAGACCGGTATTGACGGTTGCTTCCGCCCAATCGGCTCGAATGGTTTTTGGAAGAGGGGAACGGACCCCGCTCTTCACGATCAGCAACCGCTTGAGTCCGCTGCGGCTGTGAGCGCCTGCATCGAAGCGCTGAACGCCACCGGCGATCAGTTTTGGAAAGAATCCGCCAAGCGCGCATTCGAGTGGTTCCTTGGAGCCAATGATCTCCGCCTTCCACTCTACGATCCCTCAACAGGTGGCTGCTTCGACGGCCTCCATGACAACCGGGTGAATCAAAATCAGGGAGCCGAATCCACACTCTCCTTCCTGCTTGCCCTCGCCGAGATGCACGCCCTTGGAAAAAAACCGCCAATCACCGATACCCATGTCCTATCTTGAATCACGAATTCGCCGACTTCCTTTGGTGATCGGCCCAGATCCCCGCCGCGTTCTTTTGCGGCCGTTTATTCCGTCGCTGATTGTGAAGCCTCTTGCTGCTCAGGAAATCAATCCCCGTGTGCTTAGCCTCTTTTCGCGTGTCATGCACCTGGATGAGAATGCGGTGGAAGCCAAATTGGCGGAGGTCTTTGCCGACTTTCATGAGCGGCATCAAAAAATCCACGATATTTTCTCCAAGCGCTTCGAGCAAATCCGCTCCTTTTTGCCCACTGATCTTGAGTTGAGCGAGTCGCGCCGATTGTTGCTCGGTTCGTATTTCACCAATGAATACTCGCTGGAATCCACCGCGCTCTTCAATCCCGGCATGGTCGCAGCGCCGGACCAGTCCGGAGTCAAGGCAGGTGAGCTGCGATTTTTTCTGAGCCTCCGAGCCACAGGAGAGGGCCACATCTCATCCATTACCTTCCGCTCTGGAATCGTTAATCTGGAAGGGGAAATCCGGATGGATTCCGTCTCCCGTTATGTTTGCCAACCCCATCCTCAAGCGGCAGCTCGATACGACACTGCAACATTCTTGAGAAAACTTCAGGAACTCGGTGTGGAATACGCCGATGCCAGCAGCGCATTGCATGGTCTTCCAGAAAGCTTTCTCATGGAGGATTTGGTCAACCATGTTCGCCGCCTCCGCACAAGCGCCGACCAGCCCTCTGTGCGCCAAGCCGGTGAGCGTGCCCTCATGCTCGCAAGGGCGAACTACACGGTGCGGTTCGCCGATGGATTGGATATCTCCGAGAAAATCCTCTTCCCGTTTGCGCCAAGCGAGGTCAATGGCATCGAAGACGCCCGTTTTACCAGATTTCAGGAGGCCGATGGCTCGATTTCCTACACGGCGACCTACACCGCTTATGATGGAAACGTGGTGCTTCCTCAAATTCTGCAGACCCGGGATTTCCATGAGTTCTCCATCCGCACCCTCAACGGCCCCGCCATCCGCAACAAGGGTCTTGCGCTCTTTCCGAAAAAAATCAACGGCCACTATGTCATGCTCGGGCGGCAGGACGGCGAAAATATCCACCTCATGTTCTCGGACCACCTACACTTCTGGTATGAGTCCCAAATTCTCCTGCGCCCCTCTCAACCGTGGGAATTCGTTCAGCTTGGGAACTGCGGTCCTCCGATTGAAACAAGTGCCGGTTGGCTCGTCATTACGCATGGCGTCGGCCCGATGCGGAAATACTGCCTTGGCGCTGTCCTTCTCGATCTGAACGATCCCTCGCGGATTCTCGGCAGGTTGCGCGAACCGCTCCTTCGACCTGCATCAGACGAGCGCGAGGGCTATGTGCCGAATGTTGTCTACAGCTGCGGCGCTCTTCTGCATGGGAAAAACATCATTCTGCCCTATGCGGTTTCGGATACCTCGTCGCGATTCGCTGTGGTTCCGCTTGCCGACTTGCTGAATGAGATGAAAACCTGAGCCGGTCAGCTTTCGGAAGACTCCCGGGGATCACCAAACAACCGGCGATAGCCCTCGGCCCAGATCGCGTATCCCAATGGCATCGTGAAGATGATTCCCACGCAGCAGGCCAAGACCCCTGAAATGGCCAGCAGCGTGTAGATGAGAACCAAGCCTGCTACGAGAAACCATTGGCGGTGCACCGTCGAAATGGCAGTGCGCATCGCCTCCTGCCAACCAATTCGGCGGTCGAGGATCAATGGAAAAGCAAAGCCGAGCCCCACCGAAAGGTAGGCCATAGGAATAAGAAAAATCAGCGCCCCGATCCCGGCAGGTATGGGAGATCCGTATTTCTCAGTCAGAAAAAATCCCGGCGCCAGCGTGAAGAGAGCCACACTCACCATGATCGCTCCCCAAGCCACACCTGCCATGAGGACTTGCAGCCAGATACCGCTTGACAACCCGGC
>CANKXQ010000135.1 GCA_947487745.1 Spartobacteria bacterium
CAATGATGCGCGGATAGGCTGAGGCTCCGGCGGTGATCATTTTGGGACGGACCTCCTCGGCTTGGCGGGCGAGGGCGTCGTAGTCGATGATCTCGGTTTCGCGGCTCACGCCGTAGTGGTGAACCTCATAAAGTTTCCCTGAAAAATTCGCTTTGTGGCCATGTGTGAGGTGACCGCCGTGGGCGAGGTCCATCGTCAGGATTTTGTCGCCGGGTGTCAGCACGCTGAAATAGACAGCCATATTCGCCTGGCTGCCGCTGTGAGGCTGGACGTTGACGTGTTGCGCTCCGAAGAGCTTCTTCGCGCGCTCGATGGCGAGTGTTTCAATGATGTCCACATACTCGCAGCCTCCATACCAACGGCGGCCTGGGTAGCCTTCGGCATATTTGTTGGTGAGGCAGGAGCCTTGAGCCTCCATGACGGCGCGACTGGTGAAATTCTCGGATGCGATCAGCTCAATGTGCTCGAATTGGCGTTTGTATTCCTTCTCGATGGCTGCTGCTATTTCGGGATCGGTTTCAGTGAGGGCGGAGAGTCCGGTTTGGGATTCGGCGGATGTCGTCATGGGTTTTTGATTAATGATTCGTAATACGGATGGCATGGCCTGCTCGATACTGCGTTTGCACTCGGCATAGACCGTCCGGCCCTGGCCAATCGGATCCGGCACATCGGGGGTGCCTTGCTCGTCGAAGCGGAGCAGGCGGACTTTGTGGATGTATTCGGGGAAAAACATGTCCACCAGACGCTCGTGTTCGCGCGTCATGACAAACACGTGGGATGCTTTCTCCAATAAATCCTCGGTGACCGGTTGGCTGCGGAATTTCGAAAGGTCGATACCTTGGGCAGCGAGGACATCCACCGCGTCGCGGCTGGCTGGAGCTCCCTGCGGGGCGCTGAGTCCGGCTGAAAAAACGCGCACATCATCCAATCCGGCGGACATGCTGCGGAACAGCGCTTCCGCCATGGGGCTTCGGCAGACGTTTCCTGTGCAGATGAATAAAACGCTTCGTTTCGATTTCTGGCTCATTCGGTATGTCGCAGTTTAGTTTGGCGGGGTATCAAGTCAAACGCTGTCGGGTTCGATGAAATGGGCGATCAAGGTTCTGTGGCATCTCCAGCAGCTGCAGGCGCGCTGGTGTCTTTATACCAGAGGATGCCATGCTTGCGGAGGTTCAATACCAGCGCGCGCAGGTTGTTTGCCATTTCACGATTGCTGATGAGAGTGCCAAGGACGCCGCTTCCGGATTTAGCCTGCTCGACGAGCTTGTGCATGGCGGAGAGCGTCTGCTGAAGTTCGTCGGCTGCTTTTTTGGCGGAGTCCATCGTCGCTTTGCCGCTGCTCAGTGTGGTGTCGAATTGCTTCGAGGCCTCCGCAATTTGGCCTGTGGCAGTTTGCAGGTTTTTCATTGTCGCCGAAATGGAATCCAGCTCGGCCTTGGAAAGCACGGTCGAGTCGAGCTTCTTCACAACCGCATTGATGTTGCCCACGGTGGTCCGCAGGTCGGCGATCAAATCCCCCGCGCCAGCCGCCATGCCTGCGATGCCTCCGCTATTTTCAGTGCCTTTGAGAACGGCTCCCGGCTTGATGAAGCCCGTTTCTTTGCCGTCATCATCGAGGGTGATTTCGATGTATTTGTCTCCGAGGAGGCCGGAGCTGCCTATGGAAAAAATGCTGCCCACAGGGATTTGAACCTGCTCGAGAATGCGGACATCCACATAGACCCCTCGCATGTCGGGAAGAATTGTCGGTTCGTTAGTGATGCGCCCAACTTTCGCGCCGGCCAGCAGAACCTCGGATCCGCGGAGAAGTCCACTCGCGTTGGCGAATTCCACCCGCACATTGTAGTAGCTGGAGAATCCCTCCCCGAGCCGTCCGAAATAGACAACCATGAGCCCCACGGTCACCAGTCCGATGAGGATGAAAACTCCGACTTTGATTTGTGTGCCTCTTTCTTCGCTGCTCATGTGTGGTTCTTCAATAAATGGTTTCTCCCGATCTTCCATCCACAAAATCCCTGATTATTGGATCTGTGCTAGAGCGGAGGTCCTCCGTTGTGCCTGTAAAATAGATGCGCCCCTCGTTCAGCAGCGCCACGCGGTCGGCGATGTGGTTGCAGCTCACCATATCGTGGGTGACGACGATGGAGGTGACACGCAACTCGGCCTGTAGACGGCTTATGAGTTTGTTTATGCTGTCTGAAACAATGGGATCGAGCCCTGCCGTGGGTTCGTCGTAGAGGATGACATCCGGCGGTGAGATGATGGCCCTCGCCAAGGCCACCCGCTTGCGCATGCCGCCGCTCAGGTTGACTGGCATTTTTTTGTCGTGTCCGCGCATGTTCACCATGGCCAGTGATTCATCGACCTTCCGCTTGATCACGGCCGGGTCGCGTTCTCCGTGCTCGCGGAGCGGGAAGGCGACATTGTCGAAAACATTCATCGAGTCAAAAAGGGCTCCGTCTTGGAAAAGCATGCCGATTTTTTTGCGGACAGGTTCGAGTTCCCGTTCCTTGAGGGTGGTGACTTCCCGTCCTTCAAACAAGATACTCCCCGAGACCGGGCGCATAAGCCCTATAAGATGCCGCAGGAACACGCTTTTGCCGCCGCCGCTTTTTCCGAGCAGGACCAGAGTCTCGCCTTTGTGGATATCCAGCGAGATGCCCTTCAGGATTTCCTGGCCACCGATTTTTTGGACTAGGTCCCGGACTTGGATTAATGGCGTGCTCATCATTGGCCGGCGGGAAAGAGGACATTGAGTGCCATGGTGAGGAAAAAATTTACGATAAGAATGGCGAGCGAACAATTCACAACGGTGGATGTCGTAGCGCGTCCGACGCCCACTGCTCCATCCTTTGCGTTAAGGCCCTCGCGGCAACTGATGAAGACGATGACTCCCGCAAAGAAAAAGCCCTTCACAAGTGCCATGATGATATCGCTCGAATCCGCGAACTTTTGTGTGTTCGCAAGGAAGTAAACGCCGGAAATGTTCAGAACATTCACGCCCACGTAATAGCTGGCCAGAATGCCGCAGCCGACGCATTCCACGACCAGAAACGGCATGGAAATCAACATCGCCATCGCGCGCGGCACCACAAGGTAGTCAACCGGGTTTACTGCCAGGGCACGCAGGGCGTCGATTTGTTGCGTGACCCTCATGGTGCCGATCTCCGCGCTCATTGCCGCGCCCACTCGCCCCGCCACCATCAATCCGGCCAGCACCGGGCCTAGTTCGCGGAACATCGAGATAGCGACCACCGGGCCAACAGCGGTTTCCATGTTCAGGGTCGCAAATTGGAAATACGCCTGCGCCGTGAATACCGCTCCCGTAAAGGCTCCGGTGACGATTACCACCAACTGCGAGCGGAATCCAATCTCGGCGATTTGTTGAATCACGAGCTTCGGTCGAATACGGCCGCAGAATATCGAAAGAATGGTCTCGCCGGCCAGCATGGCAACCTGACCCAGAAAAGTCAGGAAGGCGGTGTAAAGATTCGAGAAAATTCCAATTATTGGCATGGGAATTTTGGCGGCGAGCTTCAGTAGATGCGCTGAGTCTTCTTGAGCGAGTTCGCCTCTGGCGGGAGTTGCCCGACAAAGAGCGCTTTCAGGCCGAGCTTTGTGAAGATCGACTCCAGGTTGCCCACTGATGGCACGCCGCCTCCGAATTCCATGTAAACGATATCATGGTTCGTATCGACCTTGTAGCAGAGGTTCGGAATCACATCCAATTCCAGAGCCAGTCCGAGCATTTTCTCAGGCTGGCGAACTCCGGCTGCATAAATTTCCAGCTCACTCATTGTCTGATCATGTCTCGCACGGGTTCCAAGGCAAGGCCGATTTTGGAATCGCGGAAACCTTGATTCCGGTTGAAATCCTCCAAGGCCTCGGGCAGGATGACACGCATCCCATCCGTCTTGAAATGATCTCCCGAATTCTTCCGCTTTTTTTCGCAGCAGTGCTTTTTTCCGCTCTTGCTGCATTTGCAGGAGACCCGGCGGATTTTTTTCTGAAGGCCTATCAAGATTATCAAGCCGGCGAGAAATTCGAGCGCGACGGGCGTTTGAGGGATGCCATGAATTCGTATGCATCCACCGTCGCCATTCTTGAGCAGGTCCGGAAAGACGACCCCTCTTGGCAGGAAATTGTGGTTAACTTCCGCATGCGCAAGGCTCAGGAAAATATCGAGCGTCTCCGTGCGATGGTTGCCTCTGAGCCTGAAAAGCTGCCCTCGCACGAGGATCCGCTGCCAACTCGGGGCTTCGAAATCGACATTCCCGAGCCAGCCGTCACGACCCGTCCCCGGCAGCAGAAGTCGGAGACTGCGAACAAGACCGAGTCGGGTTCTGAAGTCACCCGCGAGCAGATCGCCAGCTTGGAGCGTCAAGTCGCCGAGTATCGAAAACTCCATGCCGAGGAGAAGAAAAAGCGCGAGGCCTTGGAGGGAGATGTCGCCAGTGTCAAAATGGAGCTCGAAAAAACAAAGACCGAGCTTGTGGCCACGAATTCCAATCTCGCTCAGGCCGATGGGGCCCTTCAGAACATCACCCAGGAAAGGGATGTCCTGAAGAAAAAAGCGGGTGATCCGCAGGACAAGAGAATCGAGAAACTCTCCGAGCGCATTGCGCAACTCGGAGCGGAAAACGAAGTCCTTCAGGAGGAGAACACCCGCCTTGT
>CANKXQ010000136.1 GCA_947487745.1 Spartobacteria bacterium
GCCTGAGTTGACGGCGCGGGCGTTGACCTTCGTCCAGGAAGGTTGGGCCTCTGATTTGAATGAACTGCTGGCGGATGCCTTGCGGCGTTTCCTAGAGTCTCACTCTGCGCGTGTCACGGAATCCATGGTGATGGACGACGTGCAATGGGGGCTGCATGGCAAAGACTGAGCAGCACTTACGTTTTCAAATGCAATCCTCCATGTTAAACTAACCCCATGAGCAAGACCTTCATTCAAGCCGAACTGTCCCTCGAACTCGTGAGTCTGGCGCGGAGCTTCGTCAGCCAATCCGGGCAGACCGATTTCAACGGGCTGCTGGAAGAGGCGCTGCAAGACTTCTTCAAATATCATGGCTCAGAGATGCCTGATGGGAAGGCGCAGGCGAATCGTCATGAAGTCTTCCAGGCGCTGGCTGCGCAGGCGGAGGCTTGCGAAAAGCCGGGATGGGATGGCTACGGCGCGGAGCCGGTGACGCTGGATGCCTATCGCGTTGCGTATCGCCTGGTGGAGCATCTGCCTGCGGACATCCCCATGCCGAGCGTGGGGGCGGAGCCGGACGGACATCTGACGCTGGAGTGGTATCAGTCGCCCAGCCGGGTGTTGTCGGTCAGTGTGGGGCCTGCGGGTGAGCTGAACTACGCGGCCCTGCTGGGTGAGACGAGTCGGCGGACGGGAAGTGAAGTCTTCCAAAACCGCGTGCCCGGAGATCTGCTGCAACTCATCCACCAGGTCTTAGCGGCATGATTCCTGACATTGGAGAAAGGCCCGTGACGGCGGACGAGTGGCTGGCTCGCTACATCTTGCGTCATGAGCACGTGCGAGCGGACGGGACGCTGAAGCCTGATCCGTTCATGCCCTACAAGTGGGTGGAACTCTCGGTGACCCGGCATCTGGGCCTGGAGGAAACGGAGATCTGGCAGGCAGGGCAGACGGTGGCAGACGAGACCGGAACCACGCTGCAAGGACGAGCCGATGCACTGGCGCAGGTGTATGCGAAGCATCGCCTGCGTGTGCTGCCCAAGCCGCTGCCGAACAACCTGAATCATGCAGACGTGGTGGACTGGCCCGCCGACAAGTCTGCGCAGAAGGAGATCGCCCTCATGATCGCCCGAGAGGCGAGTTACCAGCCCAAACCCGTGGAATGAGCCAGCCGACCGAACACAAAACCGTCCAAGCCCGAATCATCGCCTACGCCGAGGCCATCGGTTGGACGATTGTGTCCCGCGAGGAAGCCGAGCAGCGTCGCGGGTTTGATCCAGACGTGCCTCCTGCCGACCGCGCCAAGAACCGGTCGCTCTTCTTCGACGATCTGCTCGACGCCAAGGTGAGGGAATTCAACCCGCGTTATGCCGAGGCTGAGGGGGCGTTGCTCGGGCAGATCCGGCATCTGCACTCGGACATCTACGGCAACCGGGAATTCGTCGAGCACTTGCGCAATCGGGGAAAATTTTTTGACCATGAGGAGAAGCGCGAGCGCGACCTGATCCTGATCGATTACGACGATCCGGCGCGCAACGTTTACGAAGTCACCGAGGAGTGGGCCTTTCACAACGGCCACTATGGCACGCGGGAGGATGTGGTTTTTCTCATCAATGGCATTCCTGTGCTGGTGATCGAGTGCAAGAACGCGAACAAAGACGAGGCGATTGCGCTCGGGGTGGACCAGATTCGGCGTTACCACCGCGAGACACCCGAGCTGTTCGTTTCGCAACAGGTGTTCACGGCTACGGATGCGATCGGCTTTTCCTACGGGGTGAGCTGGAACACGGTCCGCAGAAATATCTTTAACTGGAAACTGAGTGATCCGCAGATTGCGCTGATTTCCACAGATTCAGAGCCGAAGGAAAATAATCTGCGCCCATCTGCGAAATCTGCGGATGAATATTTCGACGTTCTGGGCCGTCTCGAAGCAAAGGTCAGGACCTTCTGTGCCATCCCGCAGGTGCTCGCTTTCCTGAAGGACTACATCGTCTTTGCTGAGAAGGACGAGGAGCTGAACAAATACATCCTGCGTCAGCACCAGACCGCTGCGGTGGAGGCTGCGGTGCACCGCGCTCTTGATCCGGCACGCACGCGCGGCCTTGTCTGGCACACGCAGGGCAGCGGGAAGACCTTCACCATGATCAAGGCGGCGGAACGGCTCTTCCGCGAGCCTGGGGCGGACAAGCCGACTGTCCTGCTCATGATCGACCGCAACGAGCTGGAAGACCAGATGCTGAAAAACCTCGCGGCGCTGGGCCTCGGCAATCTGGAGCACGCGGACAGCATCGCCCGGCTCAACCAGCTCCTGCGCGACGACTACCGGGGCATCATCGTGACAATGATCCACAAGTTCCGCGACATGCCGGCGAATCTGAATTTGCGGAAGAACATCTATGTCCTCATCGACGAGGCGCACCGCACGACAGCTGGCGATCTCGGCAACTTCCTCATGGCGGGCCTGCCGAATGCGACATTCCTCGGCTTCACCGGCACGCCGGTGGACAAAACGGTTTACGGCAAGGGCACCTTCAAGACATTCGGCTGCGAGGACGATGCCGGCTACCTGCACAAATACTCCATCGCCGACAGCATCGAGGACGGCACCACGCTGCCCCTCTACTACCAGCTTGCGCCGAATGAAATGCTCGTCCCGCACGAGACGCTGGAGAAAGAGTTTCTTTCCCTCGCGGAAACCGAAGGCGTGGCTGAAATCGAAGAGTTGAACAAGATTCTCGAACGGGCGGTGAACTTGAAGAATTTCTTGAAAGGGAAAGATCGCATCCAAGCGGTGGCGCGACTCGTTGCCGACCATTACACGGAAAATGTCGAAAGCCTCGGTTACAAGGCCTTCCTGGTGGGGGTGGATCGCGAGGCTTGCGCGCTTTACAAGAAGGCCCTCGATCTGGTTTTGCCGCCCGAGTATTCGGAAGTCGTCTTCACGGGCAACAACAACGATTCCGCATTGCTCAAAGAGTTCCATCTCGACCCGAAGAAGGAAAAGCAGATCCGCAAGAGCTTCGGCAAGCTCGACCAGATGCCGAAAATTCTGATCGTCACCGAGAAGCTGCTCACCGGCTTCGACGCCCCTGTGCTCTATGCCATGTATCTCGACAAGCCGATGCGCGATCACACGCTGTTGCAGGCCATCGCCCGGGTGAATCGTCCCTATGAGAACGAGGCGCAGGAGATGGTGAAGCCCCATGGGTTCGTTTTGGATTTCGTGGGCATCTTCGACAAACTCGAGAAGGCCCTCGCCTTCGACAGCGACGAGATCAACGCCATCATCAAGGATCTCAAGCTCCTGAAAATCCTCTTCAAAAACAAGATGGAGTCCAAGGTTCCCGGCTACCTCGGACTCGTCGAAGACAACTTCAACGACAAGGATGTGGATCAACTCATCGAGCATTTCCGCGATCCCGAAAGGCGGAAGGAGTTTTTCAAGGAATACAAAGAGATCGAGATGCTCTACGAGATCATCTCGCCGGATGCCTTCCTGAGGCCGTTCATCGAGGATTACACGATGCTGAGTGCCATCTACGATGTGGTGAGAAAAGCCTACACGAAAACGATCATGGTGGACCGGGATTTTCAAAGGAAAACCAACTCCCTCGTGCAGGAACATGTGGGAGGCTACACGACCGATGGATTTTTCGACCCCATCAAGATCGACGGCACGACGCTGGAGCTCATCAAGAAAAAACAAGGCGGTGAAGGCACTAAAGTCATCAACCTGATCAAAAGCATCGAAAAAACAGCCGAGGAGAATAGTGACGATCCGTTCCTCATCGCCATGGCCGACCGTGCGAAGGCGGTGCAGGAAAGTTTTGAGCACCGGCAAACGGAAACAGCGGACGCCTTGGCGCAGTTGGTCTCGGAAGTCGAGCGGAATGAAGCCCGCAAGCGGGAGCAGGCCGAGAAGGGATTCGATGGCTTGACGTTTTTTGTGTATCGCATGCTGCTGGATGCAAAGGTCAGCAATGCGGAGGCGGTCAGTCGCAAAATCAAAGAGGCCTTCGTCGAATACGCGGGCTGGAAATTCAGCGAAGCGGCCTTTCGAGAACTCCGGAAAAAAGTGACCTTTGCCGTTTATTCCGAAATGGACGACTTGGATTCCGTGACGCGAATCGTTGACGAATTATTCACGCTGTTGGAAAAGGCGGACAGGATTTAATGGATGCCCCGATCAAGCATGATTTCAAGGCACGGGTCCGGGAATGGGCTGCCAAGCTGGATGTCGTGATCGTGTGGCTTGGTGTGCGTCCCATGCGCAACAAGTGGGCTTCTTGCTCCAGCAACGGACATCTCAATTTCAGCGATGAGTTGTTGGGATTTGACCGGGATCTTTGGGATTATGTCATCGTTCACGAGTTGCTCCATTTCTCGGTGCCAAATCACGGCAAGCTCTGGAAGAGTCTCATGCGCGCGCATCTGGGGCCATGGGAACTGGCTGAGGCACGCCTTCGGGAAAATGGCCTCCAGCTCTCCCCTCGCGGTTCGTAGGGAGGGAAGAAGTCGCCCTGCCCGACCGTTGACGCCGACCCGCTGCGAAGATAGGGTTCCCGCCTTGCAAGATGACTACCCTTGACCGC
>CANKXQ010000137.1 GCA_947487745.1 Spartobacteria bacterium
GCAGTGGTTTCGTCAATGAGGTGGCCAAGCACAACATCGCCCATACCGAATCCAATGGCGGGTAGATCCACATGGCCGTCGCTGAGGCCTTTGATGAGCCCATCGTAACGGCCGCCGCCCGCCAAGGCGCGCAGGTTTTTGGAGCGGTCGAAAAATTCAAACACAACGCCGGTGTAATAGGCGAGACCGCGCACAATCGAGAGATCAGGCTGCACGAACCCTGTAAGACCGCGCGCGGCGAGGGCCTCGAGCACGGGAGCAAAGGCCTCGGGACTGCCTCCGGCGATGAAGGCCTTGAGATCGGCAACGCTGAGGCCTGTCGGAGCCAGTTTTGTGTTGAGCTTTTCTTCAGGCTCGCGCTCGAGCTTGTCGGCACAGGCCAGAGCAATGCGGGAAGCAGCTTCATCGCAACCGCGTGATGTCAAAAAATCCATCCAGGCTTTGCGATCACTCAGGCGAACCACGAAGTTCTCGGCCGTGAAGCCGAAGGCCCGCATGAGATCGATCGCCAAGGCGATGGTTTCAGCGTCAGCCTGCGGCGAACTCTCGCCAATGATGTCGGCGTTGAACTGCAAAAACTCGCGTAGGCGGCCCTTCTGCTGGCGCTCGTGACGGAAGAAATTCGACACGCAAAACCACTTCATCGGTTTGCGGTAGTGCTTCTCGCGCGCGGCGACCATGCGGGCGAGGGTGGGAGTCATTTCCGGCCTCAAAGCCACCTCGCGGCCACCGCGATCGGTGAAAGAGTAAAGCTGCTCAAGAATCTCAGCCCCCTCCTCGTTCTTCTTGCGATAGAGGTCCGTGCTTTCGAGCACCGGGCCGTCGAATTCCACAAACCCGTAGCGCTTCGCCACCTCGCGCCAAGTCGCCACGATGTGGTTCCGTCTGGCGCACTCCTCGGGATAAAAATCCCGAAAACCCGGCAAGACCTGCATCACGGGACAAACCTCCCTTGAACCGAAATCCTCAAAATCATCGCGGGACTCTGCCTGTTTCAACCCCTCCTGCAAAGCCGCAAATCAATTCACGCGGGCGACGGCGGGATTTCCCGCAAGCACAACATCCGGCCCTGCGTCCCTCATTACCACTGCCCCGGCCGCGCAAACCGTATTGCGCCGTAGAGTGACTCCAGGCCCAATGAAGGCCCCCGCCGCGATCCAGCATCCGTCCTCGATGGAGATAGGCTTGGTAACGAGATCGAAGGTTTCCTTTTTGAATTTGTGCGACCCCGTGCAAAGAAACGCCCGCTGCGAAATACACACATTCGAGCCAATGCGCACCCGGTCGAGACTCAGAATCATCACCTCCTCGCCGATCCAGACATGATCGCCGATTTCGAGACGCCACGGGAAATTGATGTTCACCTGCGAGCGGATCACCACCCCTCGCCCGATTTTGGCACCAAATGCTCGCAAAACCGCACAGCGAAGCCCGGAGGGCTGGGGAAACCATGGCTCAAAAAAAATCGTCCGCGCAAACCACCACAGCACTTCCTTCCAAAAAGAAACGCCTCGGGAAAATTCAGGATTCTGATAGCGCGAAAGGTCCACGGAGCATAGATAGGTTCAGCGCCAATCAACACCCTCCCCCGACTGCGGGCGATGACAAAAGCAAAGGCGCTGAAAATTTCCCCTTGACGAAAACCCGAGCCAACGCAAAATAACCACTATCTTATCGAGAGTGGCAGAGGGACTGGCCCTATGAAGCCACGGCAACCGCTGAAGTGTGATGTGAAAAAATCCCACCCAGGACCAGGTGCCAAATCCAGCTCGGCAGGCGTGAAAACGCTGAACCGGGAAAGATGAGAGGGATAGTTGCCAATCCGCAGGTGTCCCGTCACTCGTCCACTCTCGTTGAGGAAATAAAATTCCGAACATGAGCCAACAACAGACATTCTTTTCGAACCTGAAATGCCGGGAGTGCGGGCGACTGTATCCCAAGGAGGCGATTCACATCTGCGAGTTTGATTTCGGCCCCCTCGAAGCCGCTTACGACTACGACCTCATTGCGAAACACATCAACCGCGAGGTCATCGCCTCACGCCCGCAGACGATGTGGCGTTACCGCGAGTTGCTGCCGATCGATGGCCAGCCCACCGTTGGAGCGCAGGTTGGTTTCACCCCGCTCGTCAGGGCGGACCGCCTTGCGAGGCACCTCGGGGTGGAAGAGCTTTATATCAAGAACGACACGGTCAACTACCCCACCCTGTCCTTTAAAGACCGCGTTGTCTCGGTCGCACTCAGCCGCGCCCGTGAACTGGGATTCACAGTCGTCGCCTGCGCCTCCACCGGCAACCTCGCGAACTCCGTGGCCGCCAATGCCGCCGCCGCTGGTCTCACGAGCTATGTCCTCATCCCCGCGAATCTGGAGAGGAGCAAAATTGTCGGCTCGCTTGTTTATGGCACTCAGGTCATCGGCATCGAAGGTGCCTACGACCAGGTGAACCGGCTCTGCTCCGA
Organism: Spartobacteria bacterium; assembly: GCA_947487745.1. Taxonomy (GTDB): domain Bacteria; phylum Verrucomicrobiota; class Verrucomicrobiia; order Chthoniobacterales; family Terrimicrobiaceae; genus UBA967. Next base: position 2,460 of record CANKXQ010000137.1, read on the forward strand.
GATCGCCGGCAAATACGGCTGGGGATTTGTGAATGTGAACCTCCGCCCCTACTACGCCGAGGGGTCAAAGAGCATGGGCTTCGAAATCGCCGAGCAACTCGGCTGGAAACTCCCGCGCCACACGGTCATTCCGATGGCCAGCGGCTCGCTCCTCACCAAGATCCACAAGGCCTACAAGGAATTCATCAAAATCGGCGTCCTCGGTGAGCAACCATTCTCCGTGCACGGCGCACAGGCCAGCGGATGCTCCCCGATCTCCGAGGCGAAGAAGAAAAACAGCGACATCGTCAAGCCTGTCTCAAAACCGGACACGATTGTGAAATCCCTCGCCATTGGCACTCCGGCGGACGGCTACTACGCCATCCGCAGCATGAACGAAACCGGCGGCAGTGCCGACGACTGCTCGGATGAGGAAGTGATTCGCGGCATCCGCGACCTTGCCGAATACGCCGGTATTTTTGCTGAAACTGCTGGAGGCGTCACGGTCGCCTGCGCCCGCAAGCTCATCGAAAGCGGAAAAATTCCGCGCAACGAGAGCATCGTTCTCTGCATCACCGGACACGGTCTCAAAACCCAGGAAGCCATACAAGGCCACTGCGGCGAACCCCGCGTCATCAACCCTAGCCTGCGCGAATTCGAAGCCCTCATCGCCAACGACGCAGCGGTGCTGGAGGGGAGTTTTAAGTCTTAAGTTTGTAAGTTTTAAGACTCACCAACTGAAAAAAATACACTCAAACACCATCAACCTACTCGCAAAACAAAACCTCCACAACCACTCCACTTAAAACTTAATCCTTAAAACTTAAAACTCTTCACCATGCCCATCCAAGTCCGCATCCCAGCCCCCCTCCGCAAGCTCACCAATGAGCAGGAACTCGTCCCCGCCACCGGCGCAAACATCGGCGAAATCCTCACAAACCTCAACGCCATCTACCCTGGTCTCTTCGAGCGCATCTGCGACGAGAGCGGTAATGTTCGCCGCTTCGTGAATATCTTCGTCAACGACGAGGACATCCGCTTCCTGGAGGAAAAAGCCACTCCCGTGAAGGAAGGCGACGAGATCAGCATCGTTCCAGCCATCGCCGGAGGTTAGTCCTTCGTTTGACCATGAAAACAGGCCGCTCAGCGAGCTTTGCAGCCTGTCTGGCACTCGCGGCGTTTCCTGTCACCGGACTTCCTGCCAGGCCGGACAGGGCCAACGAACTCTATCTCGAAAGCTGCGCCTCCTGCCATGGCTCAAAATTGGAGGGCGGGCTCGGAGGAAACCTTGCCGATGGCTTGTGGAAGCACGGCGGCACGGATGCAGAGATTACGCGAGTGATCTCTCAAGGCCTGCCGGACCTCGGCATGCCCGCCTTTGAGAAAACCCTCTCCGCCGAGCAGATTCGTTCGCTCGTGGTTTTTCTGAGGGAAAAGGAAAAGTCCACCAAAACGGAATCCTCGCCACCTCCCCGACCCAAGGAGGGCGGGGCCGTCAAATCCCTCGAGCACGACTACAAGGTCGAAACCGTTATTGATGGCGGTCTAAAAACGCCTTGGAGCCTTGCTTTTCTGCCCGATGGACGCCGCCTCGTCACCGAACGCCCGGGTGCGCTGCGTGTCATCGATGCCGATGGAAATCTTCTGCCCGAGCCGATTGCAGGAACGCCACGCTCGATCGAATTGGGTCAGGGAGGAATGCTGGATGTCGCCACATCACCCGACTTCGCGAAGGATGGCTGGATCTACTTGGCTTTTGCCGATCCGCTCGAGGGAGAGAAAACGCGCGCTATGCTCAAGATCGTGCGCGGCCGCATTCGCGATCACACATGGACTGACGAGGAGGTCATTTTCCGATCAGCGCCGGATTTTTACACGCCTGCCGGACAACATTTCGGCACGCGAATGGTTTTCGATAGCGGGTATCTCTATTTCATCGTTGGCGAGCGCGGCGGGAAAATGGAAGTGCAAGACCTCACCCGCCCGAATGGCAAAATATACCGAGTTTTTCCAGACGGCAGCATCCCTCAGGACAATCCCTTCGCTGCCGATAAAAACGCCATTCCCGGCATTTGGAGCTGCGGACACCGGAATCCACAGGGCATCGCCATCGACCC
>CANKXQ010000138.1 GCA_947487745.1 Spartobacteria bacterium
AGGAGCGGGGAAACCTTCGGCCGGGAAGCCGAGAGGACGGTTATTTTGATAGAGGAAATACTCTTGCTCGAAGCCAAACCAGGCGTCTGGATCATCAAGGATAGTGGCGCGGGAGTTCGTGATGTGAGGTGTGCCGTCGGGCATCATGACTTCGCACATGACGAGCGCACCGTTCTTGCGGGTGGAATCCGGGAAAACCGCAACGGGTTTCAGCACGCAATCGGAGCTGCCGCCGGGAGCCTGGCGGGTGGAGCTGCCGTCAAAGCCCCACAAAGGGAGTTCTTCAAGCTTGGGAAAGCTGGCGAATTCCTTGATTTGGGTTTTGCTGCGGAGGTTTGCCACCGGCTCGTATCCGTCGAGCCAGATGTATTCGAGTTTGTATTTAGCCATTTTTTTTAGGTGTATTTTTTTGAGCAGACCAGGCCGTCTGGTGTAGCTTTTTTTCGTTTTTTCCCATCTTCCCCTGCGGCGGGGTAATTAAAGCAATCGGGATGCCAAGTATTGCCGAGAAGTTTTACGGAGTGCGATCAGAAAATCGGCGATCAGCTACGGAAGATTGACCGTGAGCGAGTTAAGCCCCATCTCCCGCACGAGTCTGGCGTAGGTTTGAGAGGGCCTGTCGCCGAGATGGTCCACTTCCAAACGCGCCAGATCGCGTTGGAAATCGATGCGATAAAGCCCAAAGCGGGGGCTGAAGGAGCCCCACTCGTAGTTGTCGGTGAGTGACCAGTGGAGATACCCCACCACAGGCACGCCGGCGTCGAGCATGCGCCGCACTTCGAGGAGGTGGGCCTCGAGATAGGCGCTGCGGGTTATCTTGTCGCGGCGGGGTTCGCCTCCCGAATCATCGATTCGACTGCGCAGGGCCATGCCATTTTCCGCGATGAGAATGGCCATTCCAGGGAAGGCGCTGGCGTAATACTGGCAGAAGGCGGTCATGCCCTCGGGCAGGAAATGCCAATCCCACCACTTGCAGGCGAGCACATCGAGCATGTGCGCGGAGATGCTGCGGCTTTTGAACTCGAGGTCGGAAAAATCCGGCGCGCGCAAGGCATGGCTCACAAACGGGTCATAATAATCGAGGCCGAGGTAATCAAGAGCGCGGGCCCTCGGAGCGCGTTCCGCTTCGGTGAAGAAAAATTCGAACGCCTCAGATGTCGCCGCGCGCGAGGCAAAGTAGTTGGCCAACCGGTGCAGACCCGCCCCTGCCATGGCCGCGAGATCGGTGCGACGCTGGAGCGCGATGTGGGTGAAGTGCCGCGAGAGCGCCTCCGCTCTGGAGCGAAAATAATCCGCCGCATCAGCGGGTGTGATGCCGTTTTGCCTGAGACAAAGCAGATCGAGAAGCATGTTCTCAGACCAATAGACATCACTGCAAAAGGTGTTCATCGAGACCATCGGCTTGAGCCATCCACGCGACTCATACAAATCGTGAATCGTATTGTAGGCCCTCACATGGGCCGCCAACATGCGGTTGTAGGCGCGCAGACCGACGGGGATTCCAACCTCAGGCCCACCCGGAAAATGGCGGTTCAGATAGGTATTCAAAACGAGCATGTTTGGCTCGTTGAGTGTGACATACCACCGCACAGGTGGTTGGCCGAAGTGGTCACAGAGTCTTTGGTTGAGGCGCTCGATCGTAAATTGAACGAATTTTTGAAAAGCCCCAGGCGTGCCGTCGTCCAGCCAGGCATCCACTCCCAGCCAGGCCGGGTGAGTGAAATGCTGCAGTGTGACCACAGGCTCCATGCCTGCTTCGCGACATGCAGCCACGCGGTCCGCGTAGGCATCCACCGCCGCTCCGTCGAAGGCCGGTGCAGGACCAGGTGCGTTCGTGAAAGACGGCTGCACGCGCGTCCACTCGATACTCAACCGAAACGCATTGAGCCCCATCCCTCGGGCCAACTGGAAATCGCCGCGATACCTGTTCCAGAAATCCACCGCGCGTCCGGTGCGATCCACCCGGCCCGACTTCTCGCAGGCGCCCCAATTGTTCTGCGGCTCGCCGGGCCCGTTGTATCCGCCTTCGCTTTGGTATCCCGAAGTGGCGACCCCGATTAAAAATGGTGTGGAATGATTCATATAGAGACTCCCCTATCCTGCGGCGGCGATGCGTTTGCGCAGGGCCTTCTCGCGAAGTTTTGAAATGACCACAGGACGCCTGTCCGGCTCCTCCAGAACAATGCGGGATATTTCCGCCGCCGCATTCGGGTGGCCGAGGCTGCGGGCATTTCGGGACATTTGCCTGAGTCGCTCGGGATCATCCAGCAAGCGGCGAAGCTTGTGCGCGACGAGAGTGACCTCCGTGCATTTCACGGCGGCACCCGCTTCGAGAAGAACATCGGCGTTGCGCTCCTCCTGGCCACCAATCGGATCCAGAATCATCATTGGCAGTCCGCAGGCCACAGCTTCGGCCGTCGTCATACCTCCCGGCTTGCTGAGCAAAATCGTGGCCACAGACATGAAATCCGACATCTCCTTTGTGTAGCCAAAGACTCTGAAATCCGCCGGCCGGTCTTTCAACAAATCCACAATCTCGTTCAGCATTTCCTCATTTTTTCCGCAGACGATGATGGCCTGAAAATCCCTGTCCAACTGCAGCAACTGCCTCACGACAGCCGTCGCCGGACTCATGCCCAGAGCCCCACCGGCAACGGGGAGGGTCGGCCTTCCGGGCTGCAATCCATGACGTTCCAGAACGGCGTTCGCATCCACAGGCGCTCCAAACTCGGGCTCCACGGGAATACCAGTTACCTCAATCCGGTCGGCAGGCAGGCCGAGCGCCTCCATGTGGATTTTATCGTCCTCCTGCGCCACGAAATACCAATTGAAAGCGCGCGTAATCCAAAAAGCATGGAAATGAAAATCCGTGATCACCACGCCCAGACGCGCCTCGAGTTTCCCGTTGGCAATAAGCCAGGAGATGACCCCGGCCGGCATGAAATGAGTGCAGAGAATGACATCCGGCTTGAATTCCCGCACCAGATTGATGAGAGGCAAAGCCTGGGGCAGATCGATCAGCAAGCGCCCCTTGTCGGCGACCCACGGGTCGTCACTCGTCTCATACCACCAGCCCAGAAACTCCGGCAGCATGGCGGAGAGTTTTTTATAGAGCGTGGAGTAGAACTGCTTGTGCAGGACATTCGTGTGGTCGAGCGAGTCGTCGGAGAGGACCTCGTCCACATCACTTCTGGCCCGCATGGCGCGTGCAAGGGCATCGGCCGCCTTCACATGCCCGGAACCCACGGAGGCGGATAAAATCAAGACGCGCTTTCCCATAGGCCAGCAACCTGCCCCAATTCCCGCCGTCTGCCAAGCCGGAGTCTTTCGTTGACTCTCCCGAATTTCCGGAGAAGCTTCCGCGCGATGGGAGTTTTTCAGAAACAACGCCAAAGCAGACACCACCGGATTGGTGGATTAGTTGATTTTATCGATCAACTTTTTAAAACCTGCCTTGTTCTGCTCGTTGCTGCCCCGTTTTTCACAGCCAGCGCCGAGCAGGTTGTTCGCGTGGGATTTTTCCCAAATATCACTCACGCTCAGGCACTCGTGGCCTCAAACATGTCGCGCGAAGGCAAAGGCTGGTTTGAATCCCGCCTCGGCGAACCCGTCAAGTTGGAGTGGTCGATTTACAATGCCGGCCCTTCAGCGATGGAGGCTTTCTTTACCAAAGCAATCGACATGACCTATGTGGGACCAAGCCCGGTGGTGAATGCCCACGCTCGCGCCAACGGCAAGGAGGTTCGGGTCGTGGCTGGGGCCATGCGTGGCGGAGAGGCTCTTGTGGTGCGCGGCGGCGAGATCACCTCGGTAGACGCCCTCAAGGGAAAAACCATTGCGACGCCGCAACTCGGAAACACCCAGGATGTCGAATGCCGTGCCTGGCTGCTGAAGCAAGGAATCAAAGTCACGCTTGTGGGAGGCGACGCCCGGGTCATCCCGACGGCCAATCCCGACATGCTTCAGCTTTTCACACAAAAGAAACTCGATGCAGCCTGGACGGTGGAGCCATGGGTGACCCGCCTCATCAATGAAGCGGATGGCCGGATTTTCCACTCCGATCCCAAGGCCCTTACGACCGTGCTTGCCGGCCGCGTTGGCTTTCTGGAGGAACGCCCCGCGCTCGCTGCGAAATTTGCGGAAGCCCATCAGAACCTCACCGACTGGATTCGAGCGAACCCCGAGGAGGCCCGCCGCCGCGTGCGCGACGAACTCAGCGCCATAACCCGTCGTGAAATACCCCAAAAACTCGTCGATGAGGCCTGGACGCGCCTTGATCCGAACACAGCTATCTCGGTCGAGCCATTTGAAGCATTTCTCCAGCATGCGCGCGAAGTCGGCTTCCTGCGCGCCCGCGTCGATTTAAAAAACCTTCTCTGGCAGCCATGAAAAAAATCCCGATGAGCCTCGAAAACGAACTCGCCAATACAGCCCCCGAGCGCATTGAGGCCAATAATATCTCAAAGTCCTTCACCACCGAGCGCGGCAAGGTTCTCGCCCTCGACCAAGTGAGTGTGAAAGTCGGCGAAGGCGAATTCGTCTGCCTCGTCG
>CANKXQ010000139.1 GCA_947487745.1 Spartobacteria bacterium
CGGTGTGGCGGATCTGGGCGTCTACGGCCGAGCAGTAGAAGTTCATTTTGCCGGCATACTCGGGTTTGAAATCGCCTTTTTTCAAATCCACGACGACGAAGCAGCGGAGGTGCAGATGGTAGAAGAGGAGGTCGATGAAAAACTCGCGGTCGCTGACGGTGAGTGGGTATTGGCGGCCGACGAAGGCGAAGCCGCGCCCGAGCTCGATGAGGAATTTCTGGATGTGGGCGACCAAGCCGGTTTCCAATTCGCGCTCCAGGAAGGATTCGGTGAGGGTGAGGAAGTCGAAGAGGTAAGGATCCTTCAGCAAACCTTGGGCGATGCTGGCGTGAATCGAGGGCAGGGTGGTGGTGAAGTTTGTGATCGCGGCCCCTTGGCGCTCATGGGCGCGGTTTTTGATCTGGAGGGTGAGCGTGTCGCGGGACCAGCCCTGCTCCAGGGTCTGGCGGGCATACCAAGAGCGGGTGGAGAGGTCCTTGATTTTCTGGATGAGAATGATGTTGTGACCCCAGCTCAGAAGGGCGAAGGCGTTCAAATCGGGGGATACGGCCGGTGGTTGCTCTTGGCGTGTTTGGGGCACGGGCTGTGCCCCTTTTTCCAGAGCGGAGAGGCTTTCGGGTAATTGGGGCACGGGCCGTGCCCCAATTGAAAAGAGGTGGGGATACTCTTGGGAAAATTGAACCATCCGCTTGAGGTTGGTCTCGGAGAACCCCTTTTCCTCGGGAAGTTCGTTTTTCAAATCCACAGCGAGATTTGGAATGACGCCAGCGCCCCAGCCCTCGCGTTCCTGCCTCGCAGCGATCATGCGGCCGATGTCCCAGTAGAGGAGAATCATCTCGGCATTGGCAGAGAGTGCCGCACGGTTCTGGGCGGCCCGGATGCGGCTTTTGATCTCAGCAAGAAGATCGCGATAGAGGGCGAGCTGTGGGGTGATTTCCGACATCAGTTCTTAAATTTGTATTTGCGTGCTCGGGAGGTGGTTCCAACACGAAAGCCACGCCCACCGACTGAGTATCCAACGCCGGACTTGCTCAGATTCACTCTGAACGGGCCGAGGTTGACGGATTTTCGGTAGTAGAAGCCCATGGGGGTTAGAATTCGTCGAGGCCGGAGAGACGGTGTTCCATTTCGTCGGCCACTTCCGCGACGCATTGAATGATGCTGGAGAGCGGGTCCGGTTCCAACGAGGCGAGCCCTGTCATGCTGAAAACCGCGAAGTGGCGTGAGGAATCCTCGTTCACGAGGATGGACCAGTCGCCGTGGACCAGATCTGCGTTGTCGCGCAGAAGGAGGTTGGTTGTGCGAGCATCAAAAGGACCATCGGACTCTAAGGCGGCGGATGAAATCTCACGGAGTTCGATGCCGAGAAATATGTTCGTTGCGGAGTTGATGAAGACCGTTTGAGAGCGGTCGTCCTTAAGTTGCACCAACACCTGAAAACGCCCAGTGGTGGGGTGGCATTCGTAGGGAATGTCGAGCGCGTCGAGTGCCGAGGAGACTCGGGAATCGGGCGTGGTCTCTTCCGTTTCGGTGCTATGAAATTCTTCGGAGGGTTCAAAAAACATGGGAGAGAACTGAGTGTGTCATTTCAGCTTTTTTTACGGGTTTGGGCAATGCGATTCGGTATTTTATTCAATCCTCATCGCCGCACAAAACAGGAGCCTGTGTGGCATAGGGATTATTCGGGCTGATCGGCGAGTAGGGGCTTCCGTATTGGCTGTAGGGGTTGTTGATGCTGGTCGGTGAGTATGGGCTGCCGTATTTGCCGTAGGGATTCGAGATCGAGTCGGGGGCGTAGGGATTCGCGCTCAGGCGACCGAGATACTGGCCGTCGGCGGCGATGATTTTCGGGGCAGATGTCGTGTAGGGATTCGAGACGCTCGTGGCAGCGTAGGGATTGCCGAAAGCGCCAAAGGAATTGTTGACGCTGACGCTCGAATAGGGGCTGCCGAACGCGCCGAACTTGTTCGCCGTGGAATCGGCGAGGAACGGGTTCGCGCTGAGTTGGCCGAGGAAGACATCGTTTCCGCAAACTTGTGCGGAGGCTCTTGAATAAACGATCGGCAGCGCTATGGCCGCCGCGAGGAGGATGGTTATTGGTTTCATGTTTTGGAGTTGGTGGTTGATGTTTTGATGTTGGAAAAGGAGGTGTCGCAATTTCTGCCACAGGGGTTGGTCAATCGAATCGGGCGCGGGGGTTCATTTCGGAAGGGGTGAACCAGTCGATGCCGAACTCTTCTTTGAGAATCTCTTTCTTGCGCCTCCAGCGACGATGGCAACTGCCCATTTCAACGGGTGGGCCGAGTTCCTCCTCGGCTCGCTGTTGGGCCTCTTTGATGGCCCACGCGAAAGCGGGATCGTCGTTGATCGGGTCGTAGAGGAAGTGGAGCCTCGGGTGTTTGCGCTTGTTGGTGCGGCGTGCAAGCTCGCGGCGGCCCACCAGTTCTGGATCAACGGGCTCCGGGGGGACCTCAGGAAGTTTATCGGCGATCGCTTTGAGGATGGCAGCCTCGCGTTTCTTGCGGCGATATCGGAAAAACCTGAACGGGAGGGTTGCGATAAAAAGCGGGATCCAAACCGGGCTCGTCAAGATGATGAATGACCAGGCCGCGAGCTTCACAATCGGCGGGTCTTCATAGAAAGGGGATTCAAACCACCAGGAAATCCATCGCGGGAGTTTCCTCTGTAGAGGGCGGTTTCGTGGGCTGTTGAGGTAGCGAGGGCGAGTCATGGCGTCAAAAGTGGAATTCCGTTTGCCAGCAGGCTACCCGGATTCGGCTTCTGGAGCGGCGGAGCGGTTGAATGCAGTTTGCGGTGAAGGCGAAAAAGCGGAGGATTTTTGTGATCATTTCGTGGGGGATCGTAAAGAGGTTGGTAGGACATTTGCGGGGGGACCAAAAAAGTTTCTGAAACTTTTTCAGGCCCTCATTCAATCAAAGATAACGCGAGGATTCATCTCTCTGGGCGAATACCAATCGATATCGAATTCCTCTTTGAGGATTTCTTTTTTTCTCCGCCAAACAAGATGGCAACTTCCCATCTCATATGGCCGACCAACCTCGTCTGCGGCTCGCAACCCAGCTTCCTTGATGGCCCACGCATAGGTCGGATCGTCGCTAATGGGATCGTAAAGCCAACTAAGCTTGGGGTGCTTTTGCGTGTTTGTGCGCCTCGCAATCTCACGACGACGCTCCAGCTCCGGATCGGGCGGACGAGGCGGTGTTTTCGGTTTTAAAGCCTCAAGTGCTTTGCGCGCGCGCTCGGCTTTTCGCTCTCGGTGGGCGTCCCAAAGAATGTAAGGCAGCAATAGAATGAGGATCGGAACCAGGATCGGGGGCAAAAGCACAACGGCTACGAGCTTCACATAAGGCAAAGCCTTTTCGGTGCGCGTCAAATGCAACCGAACTGGCCGCCGAGGTCTCGGACTGTTGTGGTAGCGCGGGTGTGCCATGACCGGTCAATCGTAGATCAAGTCCGTGTTCATGCGACTCGGCGGATACCAGATGATGCCATGCTCGGTTTTAAGGATGCGCTCCATCCGGCCCCATACATCGTGGCAACGGCCCATGCCGGAGACCATCGATTCCTTTTCGGCGCGGCGCTCGACCTCGCGCACGATCTGGCGGACGCGGGGATTGTCCTCGATCGGGTCGTGGAGTTCGGCATGAGGATCGTGAAGACGCTGGGTGCTCTTTGCTTTTTCGATTCGGCAAAGGAGTTCCTGGTCTCGGATTGGTTTTCCGAAAACATCGGTTTCCATGGGATCAAAACCGGAATTCGAGTTGCGAGTGGAACGCCCATTTGGAGCGGCTCTGCGGGAGGATGGTGCTAATACGAGACGGGAGGATCGATAGGATTTTTGTGATCATTTCGCCTGAGATCGTAAAGAGGTTGGTAGGACAAATACGGGGAGACCAAATTTATTTTTCCCGGAATCGATGATTGATCCGGGACGCGATTTCGAAGGTCTGGACATGAAGGGGGACGAGTTTTCCCTCCATGGGTTCCTGGTAGCCGCCTGCCAGCACGAAGAAGAATGGAATGCCGAGATCGAGCGCCAGAGTTTGCATGACGAGTTCGTCACGGTGGGCGAGGAACTCGCCGGACATTTTGGAGCGCGAGAGAGGGTCGTCGCGGTGCGAGTCCATGCCGGCCTGGTAGATCATGAGGCCGGGGCGTTTTTCTGCGATCAAGTTCAGCGCTTCCTCCAAGAAGAGGCGGGCTTGGCTTTCATCGCCGGGCGGGACCCTGCGCACGATGGAGCGCGGGCCTTCGTAGGCTCCCATGGTGGTGCCGCAGATCGAGAAGTTGAAAAGGTTCGGCAGGATTTTGGTGAACTCGGCGGTTCCGTCGCCTCCATGTTCGTCGCAATCGAGGACGAAGACATCCAGATCTGGATGCAGTGCCGCAACCAAAGCGAGGCCATTGAAGAAGTGCAGAATCCCCCACCATTCCGTGGAGCCGCGTGGTGGAACCCCTGAGCCACATTGGCGGCGATGCCGTCCTCCAGTGCCATGCGCGTGGCGAGCAGGTTGCCGCCA
>CANKXQ010000140.1 GCA_947487745.1 Spartobacteria bacterium
TTTCTCATGCTTTGAGGTGATGGTGACCGCACGCTCGTTGTCCACGTTCACGCTGACATTGCGTGCCTGCTCCTCGAGGAGGACGGAGGTGAGAAGGTAGGCATCGCCACGGTCTTCGACTTTGAATCCCGAACTCGCCATCTTGCCCTGCAACTGCGGAGCGATACTCCCAAGGATGCTTCCGAACAGATCTTGCGCTGGCGCTGCGCCACCTGCGGGAGCGTCTTCTTTATTCATTTGCTGAAGCATGTTGGCGGCTTGGGAGAGGACTTGGTCGCGTAGCGCATCGAACCCTGAATCCATCGGAATCCGCGATGGAAGTGCCATGTCGCCGGGTGCCGGAGCGGGCTCACCTTTGGGGATGGAAATGACAAGTTGCCCGGCAGTTCTTTTGATTCCGAGCGCGGCATCTGCCTGTGCGCTTGGGAGCGAGATGCGCTGTTCGTAGCGGATGCCGCTCTCCGTGGCGCCGGAATCCAGAATCAAGGTGGACCCAGCAAGGCGCACATTCACATCCGTCGTCTCAGGAACTCCGACTCGAACCGAGTAGGCCGAGGCGTCCTCCTGGACATCCACGGAGGAGTTAAGAATCGACTTGGCGGAGTCTGCGGCGGAAAGCCCGGTGGGGGCGGTAAATAAAATTGCCAACGCCAGTGGCGCTGCGAGGAGAGTGGATTTGATCATGCGTTTCATTGGACTTTGCTCAGAAAAAGACAAGTGGCGGCCGGGTTTGTTCAATGAAGTTGCGCCTTGGATTTTGAAAAGACAACAAGCGTCCATCCGGCTAGCAACAGCAGGCCGCCGATAGGTGTGACAGCTCCCAGCCAGCGTATATTCGTTACGGCGAGAATGTAGAGGGATCCCGAGAATATGATGACGCCCGCCGTCCAAAGCCAGACGGCCGAGGGACGCCTCTCTGCAGCCCAAAGCGCTGCAACGGCGTGGAGGAGGTGGTAGAGAACGGCTGTTTGCCAGATCGATGCCGTGTCATTTGCCGCCAGGATGTTTTTGAGCCCGTGCGCTCCGAAGGCTCCCAGAGCGACTCCTATGAAACCCAGCACGCCTGCCACTTTTGTTGTGATCATGTCTGGCATGCTTGCACGAAAACCCACGCCGCGACAATATCCAGCCGTATGGGGTCGCTCCTCCTCAGTATTCTCTGCGCATCGCTCCTCTGCTACTGGCTGGGATCGCGATTTTACAGCCGCTTTATCGAGCGTGCACTTGGAGTCGATCCGTCCCGCCCGACTGCTGCCGTTCTCAAAAATGACGGCTCTGATTTCCTGCCAACCAAATCCTACATTCTCTTCGCCCACCATTTCGCCGCCATCGCGGGGGCGGGGCCAATCGTGGGACCTACGCTCGCTGTGGTTTATGGCTACCTGCCTGCCCTCGTCTGGATCGTCATAGGCGCCACGCTCATGGGCGGCGTCCATGATATGGTGACGCTCTTTATTTCCACACGCGAGGAGGGGCGCTCCGTGGCCGATATAGCCCGGCAGTATTTGGGGCCGTTCGGTTATGTCTGTATCGTGAGTTTTCTTGTGATCGGGCTCTTCATGATCACAGCCACATTTTTGAATCTCAGCGTCACTGCTCTCACGAGCATGTATCCGGCTGAAAAGCTGGGAATGGAGCCCGCCGCCCGAGCGGAGTTGGACGCCGCGATGCAACTGCCCCCCGACCACATGGGCATGCACCCTTTCCTTCAGGGTGGGGGACTGCCTACGGCTGTGGCTTTCAAAGACGGTCAACCCGTTCTGTTGGCGCGGATCGGCGGCATTGCATCCACCAGCGTTTTTTTCATCACGCTCTGCGCTCCTTTGCTCGGGCTTCTCATTTACCGCATCCACACCCCGGCTTGGATGAACTATGCGATCGCCTCGCTTCTGTGCGGCGCCTCCGTGGTTCTGGGTCTGTATTTTCCAATTGTCGTCACGCCGGATGTCTGGCGCTTGCTGATGACATTTTATGTCATCCTGGCCTCCGCAATTCCTGTCTGGCTGATCCTCATGCCAAGGGATTTTGTGAATGTGCAAATCCTCTACGCAGGCTTGTTGTCAGTCGTGGTCGGACTCGTCATTGCTGGCGTGAGTGGAAACTTTGCCTCCATCCCGGCCGCACCGCAAAATCTGGCAGAGGTCATTCCCGCATGGAGCCTGGACAGCGGCCTCCAGTATGTCGGTGTGCTCTGGCCCATGCTTTTCATCACGGTCTCCTGCGGGGCGATCAGCGGTTTTCATTGCCTCGTTTCAAGCGGCACAACGGCACGCCAACTCGCCTGCGAGCGCCATGCCGGCAAGGTGGGCTACAATGCGATGTTGCTGGAGTCGCTACTGGCTGTATCGATCATCCTCACACTGTTGATTGGCTTGGATTGGCAGAGCTACCTGCAGATCACCTACACGGAGAAAAATCCCGTTCTCGCAATCTCGCTGGCTACGGGAAGCCTCGTGAATCTCGCATTCGGCCTGCCTGTCTGGAGCGGCACGGTGCTTGGTATTTTGCTTTTGGAGGGGTTTGTCGTTACCACCCTCGATGTGGCTGTGCGCCTGAACCGGTATCTACTCGAGGAAGTCTGGCGATTTCTTTTCCCCAACCCGCCAGCGATTCTGCGCGGGGTCTGGTTCAATACTCTCCTCTGCGCCGGTGTTATGTTTCTGCTCTCCCGCTCGAACAGCCTGCCTGTGCTGTGGCAGGTCTTCGGCTCGGCGAATCAAATGATGGGAGCCATGGCGTTGTTGGTCGCCGCCGTGTGGCTTCGAGACCATGGACGGCGGACTCTCTTTGTTCTCATTCCAGCTGTTCTCATGTTCGCCACCACATTCGCTTCGACGGGGCTCTCGCTCATGAAAAATTTCCGCGAGTCGAATTGGGAACTCGTTGCGGCCTGTGGCATCCTGATCCTGCTGGGCATCTGCACTGCCTTCATTGGCACACGGAAACTCCTCGCGCCGCCTCGCAGCATCGAAAGCGTCTGAGATCCGCAGAGACCTTACTCGCCGCGATAGCTGCAGCGGGCGAACGGAGTCTCGTGGATCACAATCTCGGCAAGACCGGGCAGTTGGGGGGAGAGTTTGTTCCAAAGCCAGCCAGCCATCATCTCGATGGTGGGGTTTTCCAGTCCTGGCACATCATTCAGATAGCTGTGGTCGAGTTCCTCGATGATCGGCTTCATCGCGGCGCTAATGAGGGCATGGTCGTAGAGCCAGCCCGTATCGGGATTCACTTCGCCTTCGACGGAAATTTCGATCGTGAAGGTATGGCCGTGCAGCCTCGCGCACTTGTGGCCGGCGGGCACTTTTGTGAGGCTTTGGGCGGCTTCGAGAATGAAATCTTTGGTGAGGCGGACTTTCATGGCGGTGTGTTATACCGAGGCCGCCCGTGTATCCCAATTTAATTTCGCGATGACTTTCTCCTTGCCCTCGCGTCCCTCGAGTGAGACCTTTTCCGCCTTCATTAACAAAACGAAATAACAAATGGCAAAAGCAGCAGTAGTTAACGGGGCGGATTCCCTCCGCCTTCACGAAAAAGACACCGGCAGCGCAGATGTTCAAATCGCGCTCCTCACGAAACGAATCAGCTCACTCACCGAGCACTTGAAAGTCAACGCGAAGGATCATGCATCCCGTCGTGGCTTGCTCAAGCTCGTCGCCACACGGCGCAGTTTGCTGGATTATCTCAAGCGCACGGCTTCAAGCCGCTACGCGACGGTCCTCGAAAAATTGGACCTTCGCAAGTAACGCGACTTCCTCAATCAAAGCCCCGTTTACCAGCGGGGCTTTTTCCTAAAATCAGCCCGCCAATTTCTGGCGGGCACTTACGCACTTATATATATTATGTCCCATACCACTACAGCCCAAGCGGGCTTCTCACCCATCATTTTTGAATCCGGCAAACTCGCGAAACTCGCCGACGGCGCCGTAACCGTCCGCTGCGGCGACACAATCGTGATCGTCACAGCCGTTTCGGCCACCACCATCAAGGAAGGCCAAGACTTCTTCCCGCTCACCGTTGAATACAAGGAAAAGGCCGCTGCAGTCGGCAAGTTCCCCGGCGGATACTTCAAGCGCGAAGGCCGTCCCACCGAGAAGGAAATCCTCAC
The DNA here is from genome assembly GCA_947487745.1 of Spartobacteria bacterium. Classification (GTDB taxonomy): domain Bacteria; phylum Verrucomicrobiota; class Verrucomicrobiia; order Chthoniobacterales; family Terrimicrobiaceae; genus UBA967. The sequence continues at coordinate 4,106 of CANKXQ010000140.1, forward strand.
CGCCCGCATGACCGACCGTCCTCTGCGTCCGCTCTTCCCCAAGGGCTATCTCTACGACACCCAGATCATCACACTCCTCTTGAGTGCGGATGGCCAAAATGACCCGGATATGCTCTCAATCAACGGCGCCTCCGCCGCGCTTTGTGTTTCGGACATTCCGTTCGCAGGTCCTGTTGGAGCCGTTCGTGTCGGCCGCATCAATGGCGAGTTCGTCATCAACCCGACCCACTCCGACCGCGAGCACAGCGACCTCGACCTCGTCTATGTCGGCGATGGTGAGAAGGTCATCATGATCGAAGGTGCTGCCACAGAACTTCCCGAAGCGGAGTTCAACAAAGCCCTCGACTTCGCCCGCAACGCCGTGCGCGTCATCGTTCAAGCCCAGCGCGACCTCGCCGCAGCAGTCGGCAAAGCCAAACGCAGCGTGCCACTCT
>CANKXQ010000141.1 GCA_947487745.1 Spartobacteria bacterium
TGGGGGAGAGGCCTTGCTCGGCGAGGGAGTTTGAGCGGATGGTGAGTTCGCGGAGGAGGTATTGGGCGGTGTTCGGGTCGAGCGCGAGGGTGGTTTCGAAGTGGGAGCGCTGGATGCGGGTCATCAGGGTTTGTTCGAGGCGTGGATCGATGGTGATGCACTTGATGAGGCCGGGCTCGGATTCGTATTGGCTGATGAAGTAGGTGCCGAGGCGGCGGCGGACTTGCTCGGAGAGTTCGTCCGGGTTTTTCGTCACTGGAGCATAGTCGGCGAGTGTCTCGAGGATGAGCGGGAGGTTTTTGATTGGCACGCCTTCGCGGAGGAGGTTTTGCAGGACGCGCTGGATGATGCCGAGATTGACGAGGTCGGGGAGGAGTTCGGCGATGAGCGCGGGGTTGGACTCCTTGACGCGGTCGATGAGGGATTGGACCTCTTGGCGGGTGAGGATGAGGTGGGAGACTTGTTTGAGGGTTTCGGCGAGGTGGGTGATCATGACCGAGGTGGCGTCCACGACGCTGTAGCCGTTGATTTCGGCGGTGCGTTTTTCCTCTTCGGCGATCCAGACGGCTTCGATGCCGAAGACGGGTTCGCGCGTTGGGACGCCCTTGAGGGTGATCATGCTGCCGGAGACATTCATGGCAAGCCAGCGGTTGGGAATCACGGAAGCGCGGGCGAAGGATTTGCCACGGAGGAGGAAGTTGTATTCGTTTGGTTCGAGTTCCAAGCTGTCGCGGATGGCGATTGGCGGGATGACCATGCCGTTGTCGCGTGCGAAGCCTTTGCGGACGCCGGTGATGCGGTCCAGCAGCTCGCCGCCTTGGGTTTTATCGGCGAGGCGGAGCAGGCCGTAGCCGACTTCGATGGAGAGGACCTCGGCTTCGATGAGTTTGTGGAGGTCCTCCGGGCCTGAATTGGGTTGGGCTCCCGGCGTGCCTGCCGCGCCTTGTTGCCCGCCTGGGTTGGCGTTTCCTCCACCCGGTGCGGGGAGCGCGAGGGCGTTGCCTTTGGCTCCGGCGGCGAGAGGGTTTTGGGATTGTTTTTTCAGCATGTAGGCCACGAAGCCGGTAATGCCGCCGAGGATCAGGAACGGAGCGGCGGGCATGCCGGGGGCCAATGCGAGGGCTCCGATCAGGCCGGCGGCGATGCCGACCGCACGGGGATAGGCCCCGAGCTGTTTGCCGATCTGAGCTCCTAGGCTGTTGTCGCCTTGGGCGCGTGTCACGAGCAAACCGGCAGCGACGGAGATGATCAGCGCTGGAACTTGGGAGACAAGACCATCACCGATCGAGAGGAGTGTGTATTTTTGCAGGGCTTGGTCGATGGGCATGCCTTTTTGGAGCATGCCGATGCCGAATCCGCCGATGACATTGATGAAGGTGATGAGGATGCCGGCGACGGCGTCGCCTCGCACGAATTTGCTGGCGCCGTCCATCGCGCCATAGAAGTCGGCTTCTTTTTGGACCTTGAGTCGGCGTGAGGTGGCGGTGAGTTCGTCGATGATGCCGGCGTTGAGTTCGGCGTCGATCGCCATTTGTTTACCCGGCATGGCATCGAGGGTGAATCGCGCCGCGACCTCAGCGATACGGCCAGCGCCCTTGGTGATGACGACAAAATTGATGATGACGAGAATGATGAAAACGACAGCGCCGACGATGTAGTTGCCTTGGATGAGGACATGGCCGAAGGCTTCGATGACATTTCCAGCGAAGCCGTCGAGCAGGATGAGTCGCGTGGAGGCGATGTTCAGCGCCAATCGCAGCAGGGTGACGGCAAGGAGAATGGTTGGGAAGGCAGAGAACTCCGGAGGATCCTTCACATAGATGATCACGAGCAGGATCAGCAGCGAGATGCCGATGTTTACGGACAGTAAAAAATCAAGGGCCCATGTTGGAACCGGGATGACCAACAGGAGGATGATGGCAAAGAGGCCGAGAGTGAAGATCAGGTCTGTCTGTTTGAGCAGGTCGCTCCACTTGAATCTTGAGGTTTGGGCGTTTGCGGTGGCCATGTGGCGGACGGATCAGGATTTCAGACGGCGGGATTTGAGTTGGTAGAAGTAGTAGCGGTGTGTGCGGTAAACGTAACCAAGAATTTCGGCGATGGCTTGATAAAGTTGGGCGGGAATGGGTTTGCCGACTTGGCCGAACTTGTAAAGCGCGCGGGCGACCGGTTTGTTTTCCACTGTGGGGACTTCGTGTTTCGATCCGATGGCCTTGATGCGTTGGGCAAATATGTTTTGGCCTTTGGCAAGAACGACTGGAGCGGCATCAACGCCGCGCTCGTATTTTAGAGCTACTGCGTAGTGCGTCGGATTTGTGACGATCACATCAGCATTCGGCACATCGGCGAGCATCTGTTTTTGCATCAGTCGGCGGGCCATGGCGCGTTGGGCCATCTTGACATTGGGATCGCCCATGGCTTGGCGATTCTCGTCTTTGATCTCCTGCTTGGTCATCATGAGATCCTTTTCGGTTTTTTTGAGTTGGAAGATATAGTGGAGGAGGGCCAGGCCGCCCATGGCGAGGGCGAGTCGGAAGAAAAGGGAGAGCGTGGAGTCGTAGATGAAGCTCCCGATGCGGAAAACGGGAACTGGCGTGAAGAAGATCGGGTCGGCGAGGATTTGTTTGACACTGCCGTAGATGAGGACTCCTACGACGAGACACTTTCCCGATTCCACGAAAAGCTTAACGATGCCCTGTTTGCTGAAGATGCGTTGGAATCCGCTGACAGGGTTGAGTTTTTCAAACTTGAAGCCTGCCACCTCCGGTGTTGCTTTGAAATGGGTTTGGAGTCCGCCGGCAAGGATGCTGGCGACCGTTGTGGCCAGGAACATCGGAGCCAGCAGTCCGAACATGGTCAGGAAGGCCACGCCGGTCCAGTGGGGGATGAAATCGCTGATGATCTGGTATTTTTCGAGATTGCCTAGGATGCTGGCCACCATCTCGGTCATGTAGCGGGATTGGCTGTCCAGCGTGAACAGAAAAACGAAGTAGGCCGCGACCAGACCAAATACGACCTGAATCTCGGGTGCCTGGGCAAATTGGCCCTTGTTATGGGCCTCCGACAGTTTTTTCTCTGTCGGTTTCTCTGTTGCGTTGTCGTTTTCGTTCGCCATCGCAGTCTTACCTCAGAAAATGAAGCATCAACTCCGGCAGGTGTTGCATATCGCGGAGGATGTATTGAATGGTGAGGCCAAGCGTCATGGAAAAGACGGTCAGGCCGGCGAGAATTTGAACGGGGAAGCTCAGCATGAAAACATTCAAGCTGGGCGCGGCGCGACCAAGGACGGAGAATGCCATGTTCACGAGAAAGCTGATCGCCAGAAGCGGCGCTGAAATTTGAACGGCGAGGAGAAAGATTCGTCCGCTCGCGGCAAGCACCGTGTCAAACGATTGGGGCGCAAAAATCGCGCTTGGGGGAAAAACTTCGAAGCTCCGCGCGAAGGCCAGAAGGCAGAATTGATAAGCACCGGTCACCAGAAACAGCACAGTTCCGAGGGAAAAAAGCATCGTGTTTGGCGGAGTCGCCGAGGTGCGCGTGATGGGATCGATGTTCGTGCTCATCGAGAGTCCAATCTGCACAGCTATGATTTCACCCGCCATTTCCAAAGCGTAGAGCAGGAATCGCACCGCAAATCCCATGAGGAGACCGGTAAGGACTTCATGGATGACTTGCATCACCACAATAAACCAATGTCCGGGCACGCCCCCGAAATCACCGAAAATCGGGGCAAGCAAGTAGGCAAGTATTGCCGCCATGGCAATGCGCACCGTGGAGGGAATCATGCTCCCTGAAAAAACCGGTAGGATCAGAAAAAGTCCACTGGCTCTGAGAAAAATCAGCAATCCGGGGTAGATATCCTCGATGTGGATCGTGATCATCTCGTCATTTCCGGGATTTTATTAATGAAAAAAACCGTGAACTGCATCAGTTGGCGAAGCATCCAAGGGGCCCCGATGACGATAATGGCACCGACTGCAATCAGTTTGGGAGCGAAGCTCAGAGTGGGTTCTTGAATGCTGGTGACGGCTTGAAAAAGGCTGATGACAACGCCCACGATGACCGCTGCCAGGATGATCGGAGTCGTGACAAGGAGTGACACCGTGATGAGCGAGCGGAGCATTTCGATGGCTGTCTCTTGATTCATGAGGCAAAACTTTGAACCAGAGAACGAACCACGAGCTGCCAGCCATCCACAAGGACGAAGAGCAGCAGCTTCAAGGGAAGCGCTACCATCGTAGGCGGCATCATCATCATGCCCATGGACATAAGAGTGGATGCAACAAGGAAGTCAATCACCAGGAAGGGAATAAAAATCAGGAATCCCATCTGGAAGGCGGTTCGGAGCTCGCTGATAACAAATGCGGGAAGCACCACGCGCATAGGAAGGTCCTTGAGGTCGGTGCGGCCCATTCCTGCAAGATCCAGAAAGAAATCGACTTCGCCCGGTCGGGTTTGGCGGAGCATGAAATTTCGAATCGGCTCGACGGCGCGGTCCATCGCCTCGTTCGAGCTGATTTGCTCGTTCA
>CANKXQ010000142.1 GCA_947487745.1 Spartobacteria bacterium
TCAAACTCGATGTGTTCGAGGGTCCGCTCGATCTGTTGCTCTACCTCATCAAACGCGATGAGGTGGACATCTACGATATTTCGATCGAGCGGATCACCAAGCAATACATGGCCTACATCGAGGCCTTCCAGGTTCTGAACATCGAGCTGGCCGGCGAGTTCATCGTCATGGCCGCGAACCTTCTCTACATCAAAAGCCGGACACTCCTCCCCGTCGACCAGCAGATGGCGGAGGAGGATGCGGAAGAGGACGATCCCCGCTTCGAACTCATCCGGCAGCTGATCGAATACAAAAAGTTCAAGGAGGCGGCGGCTCTCTTGCGCAACAACGAGACGGCCCAGCTGAATCTTTTTGCGCGTGTGCCTGTGACGCCAGAACTCGCCCCGGCCGAGAATCTCCTGGTGGAAGAAGTCGGGATTTTCGACCTGATCCATGCCTTTCAAAAAATCCTCAAGCGGCTCGAAAAAAAGCCCGAGAATCTTCGCGAGATTTTCGCCGAAAATTTCACCGTCTCCGACAAGATCGAGCACGTCCTGCGCATCACCCAGGAAGGCATCCCCCTCCGGTTTGAAGAACTCTTTGCCGATGCAGCCACCCGCACGGAGATCGTGGTAACCTTCCTTGCCATGCTTGAACTCATCCGCCTGAAGCAGCTCCGCGTGCGACAGGAGGGAGTGTGTGGCGAAATCTGGATCGACCGCGTGAGCAATGCCCAACCCGCTTTTGTATGAGTGACGAATCCCCAAGCCCCGAACCCCTCTTCCCGCTTCACCGCATTGTTGAGGCCATCCTTTTTGCCTCTCAAAAACCCGTCTCCGCAAAGGAACTCGGCGCCATTTTCAAAGGCGCGGCCGAGGCGGCAAAAGAAAATCCCGACATCGCCGCCTTTGCCAAAGTGAAGGCGCCTCAGATTCAAGAGGCGATCCAAAAACTCGAACTCGAATACTCCGAGACGGGCCGTTCCTTTGAAGTCAGGGAAAGCGCGGCCGGTTGGCAGCTTGTGACACGCGCGGACTTCTCACCCTGGCTGCGCCAGCTTTTCCCGGAGAACCGGCAGGCCCGACTCAGCGCTCCGGCCATGGAGACACTCGCCATTATCGCCTACCGGCAACCAATCACCCGCGCCGATATGGAAGCCGTGCGCGGCGTCGCGGTGGATGGTGTGATGCAGACCCTTCTCGACCGCAATCTCGTGCGAATCGCCGGACGCTCCGAAATCGCCGGACGCCCGCTCCTCTACGAGACGACCCAGTATTTCATGGACCACTTCGGCTTGAAAAATCTGGATGATCTTCCAAATGCCTCCGAACTCCGCCGCATCGCACTTCCCAAGGCCAATCCACCGGAGGTGGCTCCTGCAGAGGCACAACCCGCAGCTGAGGAAAAACCCGCCGAATTCGAGCCAGCCGAGCCACCTCAGTCGGAGCCTGAGCCCACCGAGGAAGCAGCGACAGAAGAGTCCAACAACGGAAAGGAATCCCAGCCATGAGCGAACTCGGAGAACTGCGCCAGCGCATCGACGCTCTTGACACAGAGTTGCTGCGCCTTCTCAACGAGCGCGCCACTTTGGCGAAAGAAATCGGCGTCATTAAAAACCGCGCCTCGCTTCCCATCTACTCGCCAGACCGCGAGATGAAGCTGCTGCGCAGCCTCATAGACCGCAGCAACGGCCCGCTCCGCCCCGAGTCGATTCGGGCGATTTACCGGGAGATCATGTCGGCCTCCCTCGCTTTGGAAAACGACATCGTCATCGCGTGCCTCGGTCCATCCGGCAGCTCCACGCACCAGACGGCGCTCTCCAAATTCGGCTCCAGCGTGCGATACACACCCACAGACTCGATCGCCGAGGTGATTGAACAGATCCGTGCGAACAAGGCCGACTGCGGAGTTGTTCCGCTGGAGGATCCTATTCATGGATTCATCAACTCGACGCTCGACGAGTTGACCACCACCGACCTCTCGATCTGCGCGGAAATTCTTCCCGAGGCTGACACGCAAAGCCAGGCCACCGGTATGCGCCACATTATTCTCGGCCGTCAGATCAATGCACCCACTGGCCATGACCAGACCCTCATCATGCTTCGCATCGAGGACAAACCCGGCGCGCTGGTTTCCGCATTGGAGCCATTCCGGCAAATGCAGGTCAACCTCGCCCACTTTGCGAGCCGTCCCTCGCAGAGTGACAAAGCCGAGACCTTTTTCTTCGTCCAAACCGATGGACATGTCCGGGACTTGGAAACCAACGGCCTGCTTGATGCCCTCATACAAAGCTGCCGCTCGGTGAAAATCCTCGGCAGTTACCCAAAACCACAGCCTTGAAAACCATTCTCGACACGATCCTCGAGGACGTTCGCCGCGAAGTCGCCGAAGCCAAAAAAACGACTCCTCTCAGCGAAATCCAAGCCCGTCTCTCCGACGCCCCGCCAGCCCGCGATTTTGCAGCGGCCCTGTCCTGCAGCTTCGGCCTCATTGCGGAGATCAAAGAACGCTCGCCCAGCGTGGGGCCGATGCGCGCCGAAAATGTGCGCGACGCTGCGGCAGCCTACGCAGCCTCCCCAATCGTGCGGGCGGTTTCCGTCCTCACAAATCACACACACTTCGGAATGGACATCCACCGCCTCGGCGAAATCCGCAAGCAGGTCCCCCACCCTGTCCTTCGCAAGGATTTTTTTGTGGACGACTATCAAGTTTACGAAGCCCGTGCGTTCGGCGCGGATGCGATCCTGCTCATGGCAAATGTGCTCGATACCGCGACCATGCACCGACTCCACCAACTCGCACTGGAACTCAACATGGAGGCTCTCTTTGAAATCCACACGACCGAGGAAATCGCCACCTTGCCCGCTGGAGCGCGCGTGGTGGGAATCAACAGCCGAAAATTCAAAACCAACTCCGGCTTCGTCGCCGCAGGACAATCCTCCGCCACCGACTTCAGCCTCGACCTCGGAGTTTTCGACCTGGTGAGCAAACTCCCCGCATCCGCCATCCGCGTCGCAGAGAGCGGAATTTCTCCGCAAAACCTTTCCTCGGTTGCGTCCAACTTTCAAGCCGCGCTCGTGGGGACTTCCCTCCTCCGCGATGAACGCGGCATCCAAGCCTGCCTCCACGATTTTGAGGTGGCGCGTCCCTCATGAAACCAGCATCCCAAAAGGGCCGCGCCAACGGTCGCAGCGTTGCACTCGTTCTCCTCGCATTGTGCATCGCGGCATTTCTGGCAACCGTCTGGAACTACTCTCGCAACCACTCCTTTGCCAGCGAGGCCTCGCTGGATTCCAATGGAACGCCCTCGATCCTAACGGCATCATTCAACCTGGAATCAAGAATTCAAGAGGGCCAACGCGTCGTCATCCGCGTGGAAGGAGACTCCGCAAAAGCTCGTGGCGGAGTGATTAAAAATCTCACACCGCAGGGCCTCGCCACGATCGAGAGCGACGAACCCATCACGGCGCCGCTTCGCCCTCGTGCCACAGTGAGTATCGACGGAACCATCGCTCCGCAGCCCATCCGCTAAATATTTCCACGCAAATGCGAATCACTCGAAATTGTTGTGATAAAAGGATTGCATTGTTGCCGTAACCGACTAATTTCCGCGCCTCAACCAACACACTAACCATATGGCCAACCTCACAAAACGTGATCTGGTAATGCAGATCAGCAAAAAAACAGGACTCACTCAGCAGGAAGTATTCAGCGTTATCCAACTCACATTGGATGGCATCACTGACGCCCTGTCGACTGGTCGCGACGTTGAGCTCCGCAACTTCGGCGTTTTCGAAGTCCGCCTCACCAAGTCCCGCGTCGGTCGCAATCCGAACAAGCCCGAGCACGATGTCGTCATCCCTGCGCGCGCAACCGTTAAGTTCAAGTCCGGAAAAATCATGCGCCAGCGCGTGCTTCTCCGCACCGAAGAACTGCGCGGCAATCAAGCCGCCTAAGAATCCAGCCGATTTCCACGGGTGGAATTCATACGGCTCCGCGGAGCCAAGCAAAACAACCTTCAAGGGGTTGACCTCGAGCTGCCTTTGGGCAGTCTTACAGTCGTCACCGGCCCGAGCGGAAGTGGCAAGTCAAGTCTTGCCTTCGACACCATTTATGCCGAGGGACAAAGGCGCTATGTGGAGACATTTAGTCCCTACACGCGCCAGTTCCTCGAGCGAATGGATAAACCACTCGCCGATAGCATTGAAGGAATTCCGCCCGCCATCGCGATCGAGCAGGCCAACAATGTCCGCACCACGCGCTCAACGGTCGGCACGATCACGGAAATCAATGATTACCTGAAACTCCTCTTCCCGCGCGTCGCGAAGGGCTTCTGCCCAAAGTGCTCGCGGGAAGTGGCTCAGGGAACTCCCCAGTCCATTCTCCGCCAGATTCTTGCCGACTGTGCAGGCAAGACGGTGCTACTTACCTTCAGCGTCAAGGTTCCCGAAAACACAGCACCAAAAGACTTCTTCGATTTCCTTGCCCAGCAGGGTTATCTGCGCATCTGGATCAAAGGCAAAATCCACCGCACCGACGAGGCCC
>CANKXQ010000143.1 GCA_947487745.1 Spartobacteria bacterium
AAGCGAATGCCCACGGCATCGCCCATCTCCAGGCGAGCGACTTTGCGATTGTGCAGCAAGGTGCCGCCGGATTCAAAGGCAACCGCTGCGTCGTTTCGCCCGGAACCGGACTCGGTCAGGCGGGGCTTTACTGGGATGGCCACAAACACCATGTCTGGGCCTGCGAGGGCGGACACGCGGATTTTGCACCGAGAAACGAACTCGAAATCGCCCTGCTCGAATATCTCATCAAGCAATACGGTCATGTCAGCGCCGAACGGGTAGCCTCGGGCCTTGGCATCGAAAATATCTACAAATTTCTCCGCGACACCGGCCGTGGCAAGGAACTCCCCGCCGTCGCCGATGAAATGAAACAAAGCGAAGCCGGTGCCGTGATCGCGAAGTATGCCAACTCCGGCGAGTGCCCGATGTGCGCCAAGACGCTCGATATTTTCGTCAACTGCCTCGGAGCCGAAGCGTCGAACATGGCACTGAAAACCATGTCCACCGGCGGCGTGTTTCTTGGAGGTGGCATACCCGTGAAGCTCCTCAGCCACATCCAAAGCGTCGCATTCCTCCACGCCTTCAATGACAAGGGCCGACTCTCCTCCATTATGGAAAACATGCCCGTCCTCGTCATCTTGAATGACCAGGCTGCCCTCCTCGGTGCCGCCTACCACGCTCTCGACAAGGCGACAAACTGAGGTTCGCGCCCTGACTTCAAGACCGGATCGGATCAGGTGAAGCGGATTTCTCCCGAGGGGCTGATGAATCGCTGGATGGTCGCAAGAATTTCAGGAATGGCGGCATCCATTTCGTCATCCTTGAAACCGACCTCCTTGAGCGCGTCCTCATCCGGTTCGTAGTAAAAACCATCAACGCCCACGCCGTAACCTATCTGTGTGGCGACATGTTTTGCGGCGTGGATGAGGGTCGCAATTTTTCTCTCCGAATCGGGGCACTCTGAGGGGGTTTGATAGAACTGCCCCACAGAAACAAAAGTGGATGGGAAACCCCAGTTTTCCAGAAGGGCCTTGGTGACTTGGGTGGATTCAAAGCCCAGGATCACCTTTTCCGCTTCGCGCCAAGTGGCGAACTCATCCGGAACACGGTTGGTGATGTCATCCAAAGCCGTGAAATTGGCGTAAGCGAGGGCGAATTTTCCGAGGTCGTGAATCAGGCCGGCAGTGTAGGCCGTCGCGGAATCGGCCAACTGCATTTTCGCAGCGAAAGTCTCGGCGCAGATCGCAACACAGAGCGAGTGGCGGCAAAGATCGCCAGTTTCCCAGCCATAGCCCCGCACAGGATGAACAAGCCAGCGCCCGGTGAGAGTGGAGGCCGCAATCCGGTAGAGAACTTTGCTGCCAAGCCGCAGGATGGCGTCGGAAATATTTTCGCAGCGCTGGTTGCTGGCGAAGTAGGCGGAATTTGCAGTTCGCAAAACATCGGTGGCAAGACCCGTATCCAGGTTGATCAGCATTTCCATCTCGCCGAGGTCTGAGGAACTCCCCTCCGCGAGCTTGAGGAGCTTCGGAAGAATGGCCGGAGCGCAGGGGATGGAACGCGTCATCTCGACGACTGTCTGGAGGTCAGCTGCGGATTTCATCAGCGGATAAATTCAGGTTTAGAGGGGATTTTCACGATGACATCGCCAGTTTGGTTGTTCAGTCGAATAGTCCGGTTTACGCGTCCGCTGACCTCCCATGAGACGACATCCAGCTCCATCTCGTGGCTGATTCGGTAGAACATATCGATGTTCTTGGAGCCGATTCGAAAGAAGTTGTCCGTTGCCATGAGCTGGGCACCGCCGAAGACCTTGCAACGGATATCGCTCTTCTTCGCTCCGGCGCGGACCAAGGCTGTGAGTAAACGAGGAATGCCCGTGTCGAGGAACATGGCCTCGCGGATTTTTTGCCCCTCATGAAGACTGGCCGAAGGTAGCATGGCGTGGAGCATTCCGCCGATGCGGCGCTTGGAGTCATGAAATGTAACCCCCAAGCAGGAACCCAGTGCGTGCGTCGCGAGATAGGTGCATGGTTCGGTGCTGATTTTAAAATCAGCAACACCCACAATGATGGTCGGCATCTGTTCAGCAACAGTATTGAAGGTGGAAGCCATTCGGGATGCGAGGAAGCTAATCGATTCGAAGAATGAAGAAAGCGTAATTTCAGAGGGCATTGAGGTGGCATGCGGGTGGTCGCTGCGTTGCCTTGCCGCCGATCGACGGCGATGCCATTCTGGTGACTGCGGAATGTTTGAAATCAAAGAAAAACCCAAGATGGTGGAGAGGGCTATGCTCGTGGGGGCATACTGTGGCCATGCGAGTGAATCCGATGCTTCGAGCCTGCTGGACGAGCTGGCTGAGTTGGTCAACACGCTTGGGATTCCTATCGTTGGGCGGCAACTTGTGCATCACCGCGAACCGCACGCCCGGTATCTCATGGGCTCAGGCAAAGCGGAGGAACTCGCGGGCATCGCCAAGGAAGCCCAGGCGGATGTGATCATCTTCGATAACGAACTGACACCCTCCCAACAGAGGAACTGGGAAAAGCTCACCGGGATGCTCGTGATCGACCGCCAGGAAGTGATCCTGGATATTTTTGCGAAGCGGGCGCAGACGATGGAAGCACGCCTGCAGGTGGATTTGGCGCGAATGGAGTATTCGCTTCCGCGCTTGGTTCGCGCATGGTCCCACCTTGGCAAGCAAGGCGGCGGCATCGGCTCCAAGGGCGAAGGCGAGTCGCAGCTCGAGCAGGACAAACGCAAAATCCGTGGCCAGATCGATCGCCTGAAGAGCGAACTGGAAGCGGTGAAGCGCCGCCGGGCCACACAGCGCAAAGACCGGAAGCGCGCCCCTGTGCCCAATGCCGCCATCGTGGGATACACAAATGCCGGCAAATCCTCACTTCTCCGCGCTCTCACCGGCGCCCAGGTGCTCGTGGAGGACAAACTCTTCGCAACACTCGATACCACCACGCGCAAGATCGCCCTGCCAAACAACCAACCACTGCTGCTCACAGACACCGTGGGTTTTGTTCGCAAGCTCCCTCACGGACTTGTCGAGGCTTTCAATGCCACGCTGGAAGAGGCTGTGATGTCCGACTTCCTGATCCATGTTCTCGATGTCAGTCAGCCGGAGGTGATGGATTTTTACGAAACCACGCGCAGCGTTCTGCACGAACTCGGAGCCGACTCGCGCCGCACTTTGATTGTCTTCAATAAAATCGACAATGTGGCCGATGAGTCTGTGATCCGCGAAATGCGTTCACGCTTTCCTGAAGCTGTGTTTATTTCAGTGAAAACAGGCGCCGGCCTTGAAGAACTTGTGAGTCGCATCAGCGAATTTGTGGCTGACGACCTCGTCACCCTGGAACTTCAGATTCCCCAGAGCCGGGCGGATCTCATTGCCCGTCTGCACCGCGAAGCGGATATCCGGCACTCCGAGTATATCGACAACGATGTTCGCCTGCGTGTGCGTCTAGCGCCCAAGGCCGCAAGCGCCTACTCGACTTTCCGCGTGGGCCTTTAAAGACCTGCTCGGGTCTAAAAAAGATCGGTCTCGAAACCTTCCTCAGCGAGCTTTTCCAAAGCCTCTCCCGCCAGAAAAAGGGAGCCGGTAATAAGAACGGGAAGTGTGGTATCCATCGCCACCTTGATTGCAGTTGGCAGGTCGGAAAATTCGCGTGAGGGCAACGCTGACTGAGCTTTCAAAACGCCGGGGTCCTCCGATCTCTCGCTGCGCACTGGAACAAAAAGAAATTCACCCGCGACTTTTTCGAGAATGCGCAGCATGACGCCATACTCCTTATCGCGGAGGGCTCCAAAAACGATGGTCGCCTCCTGCTGTCCGAAGACCTCGTGCCAAGTCGATAAAAGCGCCTCGGCGGAGTGTTCGTTGTGGGCCCCATCAACGATGATCCTCTCCCCCACCCTTTGGAAGCGGGCCGGCCATTTGACCGAAGCCAGGCCTTTCGCGATCGCCTCAGGCGGGCATTTGAGACCAGAAGCCTCGATGGCCGCAATGGCCACTGCGGCATTCCAGAGCTGGTGAATTCCCGGCAATGCCACTGGAATATCGACAGGAGACTCAATGAAACGGATCGGGCTCGCAACCGAAGCGGACTTGGCGCTGAGAACCTCGGTGGCGTCTGGTTCTTGAGGGGAGGAAACAACTGGAGCCCCCGGTTTGATGATGCCTGCTTTTTCGGAAGCAATCCTTGTGATGCTGTCGCCAAGCCACGCCATGTGATCCATGGCAATCGGCGTGATGACAGAAACCAGGGGCGTGACCACATTTGTCGAGTCCAAGCGTCCACCCATACCGGTCTCAAGCACGACAACATCGCAACCCGAGCGCTCGAAGTGATCGAGTGCCAGAACGGTGCTTAGCTCAAAGTAGGTCGGCTTGTGATCCCAATCCTGTGCGGCCTGACGCAAGCGGGTGA
>CANKXQ010000144.1 GCA_947487745.1 Spartobacteria bacterium
GAAGGCGGCGTAGCTGAGCGTGATCGTGAGCACATGAGTTGTGAGCCAGAAATTGTCCGCCAAAACGGGAACGAGCGGGTGGATCGAGCGATCGAGAATCACCGGCTGGGTATCGGCAAGAATGAGTGAAGCGACCGCAACAGGCACGGCACCGAGCAGGAAATAGCGGCTGCGATAGATGGCCTCAAAAATGAGCGCGAAGAAAATCGTGCCGAACGCCACCCACACGACCGACTCATACATGTTCGTCACAGGAGCACGGCCGGAAATGATGATTCGGAAAATAAAGCCGGCGAGTTGGAGCAAGAAACCGCACAGGGCGAATGACCAGCCAAGCACATAGCCGGGCTTTCCAGGCACCACGAGCATTCCGATGCCCGCCGCGAGATAGAGAATCCAAGCCCAACGGAAGGGATGAAGCCTTTGGTAGAAGACCTCCACGGCGATCTTGTTGGCATCGGCCTGGAATCTTGCCTCCTCGCGCGCCTGCTCGGCACGGAGTTCCGCGAGGCCGGCATCGAAGTCGGATTGGTTATTCGAGCGGAATCCCTCGCGCAGCTTGGCGAGTGCGGAGTCATCAGATTTCAGCGGGCTCCATGCGGCGGCGCCTGTTGGCAAAAGAGTGACGGAGCGTCCGCTCACGAGCCCTTCAAAAACCGCAAGCCGCATGCCGACAGTGGAAGCCTCGCGCTGGAGCACATCGAGAGTGGCCTTGGGATTTTTCGAACGGATGGCGGAAACCTCCTGCAGGGCGGCGAGGAGCTTTTCGTTGCCTGCCAGTTCGCGGTAGGTGAACAGTTTTTTTGCGGGGTCGATTCCCAGCTGATCCTTGAATTTTTTATTTCCGATAAGGATGAGCGGCTGGTCTTCCCAACCGACCGGCGTGAGCCACAGCGAGGCGACCGTCGCGGTCGAGCTGATCTTCACCCCATCCTTCATGTAGCGGCTTTTTCCCGAAAGGCTCAGGAGCGCCTCGTCAGCGAAAACAAGGAATGGCTTCTTGCGTCCACCCTCTTGAATCGGCACGGAGTCCAAGCCCGTGAGATCCAACCCGTGCGAGGCGCTGCAGAAAAATAAAAGTCCGGCGGCGAAGGTGAAAATGCGGAAGAGAGATGTCATGCGTCCTTGGATTTGGGTTTGAAGTAAAACATGATGGTGATGCCGACACAAATGGCCAGCGAGCCGAGCCATTTCAGCAACCAGCCCGGGTCGTAGAGGACCTGGAGAGTGGTTTCACCAAGATCGCGGGGGTTCCACTCGGCTTGGGAGAACTTGTAATTGATGCCGGTGAAATTTGCGAAGAGCGTGCCGGGGAAGCTCGCCGGATGGTTCATTCGGGCGGTGCCGGTTTTTGTGAAACCCGTGCCATCCTCTTTGAACTCGACCGTCGCGATGAAATTCGATGGCGTTTCGGTGCCCTCGTAGCGCGGCACCTCGAAATTCAAGAGCCGCATCGCAAACGGCATCGGACGCAATTCCAAGCCGTATCCGATGCGAATGACATTCTGACCGTCCGTGAGCGAGGTGATTTCGCCGCTCGGGACCCAGCGCGTTTCGGAGTCCTTCTTCTCCGCAGAGACAAGCCTCGCGCGGAAACCGGGAACACCCGTCTCCCCCTTGGGCAATGGAGGGCCGGGCTTCATGGTCGAGCGCACGGCGGCTTGGGGATAAAAACCCACCACCTCCACCTGCCAATCCGCCCAGCCAGTGGCAAACGATTCTCCGACCTTCGCGCTACCAGCAGCCAGAGTGGCGCCGCTCCGCTGAAGCTGATAGCGGATGCCGCCCTCGCCGGGAGAGGCCACCAGCGTGGGTTTCGAGTCGCCCTCGACGGCCTGCGCGCTCTGAATCCGCACCAGAGCGGCAGGATTGTTCGGCTGGTCGCTCTTCGTCGCCGGGCGTCCTGACACCATTTCGAAATCAGGCCAGTAATCCTCCACCGTCACCAAGAAACCTCCCGCTTCGATAGGCGTCTTCATGACATCCGCCCGCAGATAAGTCACCGCCGCCGCATCAGGCGGGGCGATCGTGATTTTCCGGCCATCGGCTCCCAGCATCACCCGTATGCCGAAGGCCTTCTGCTCTCCTTGGACCACGGGGGCGAATTTTCCAAAAACCATCTGCGTCTCGGCACCGCCAGCCGGCTTCGGCGGGGGAAGCTCGGATTGAAAAACCACACGCGCCAGCCCGGAAAAATCGCGCTCCCGGGGAGCCTTGCCCTCCAGCACTATCGGCATCTCCAGAGTTTGTCCCATACGCGGGCTGGTGAAGCGAAGCATGACGCCGGGCATGCCCGAGTCGGAGGGAACCAATTTTTCCTCCTTGACGAGATTGTCGCTGAACCCGTCGGCGATGATCTGGAGGTTTGTTTGAGGCACTTCAAAAATTCGCGGACGCTTCTCACTCGGGCGCGCTGTGGACGCGTCGAAGGGCATAACATAGAGCGCCGAGTCGTTCGGGCTCTCCACTTGAATGATACTGCGGTTCACCGTCACCTTGCGCACCGGGCCCTTGTCCTTGTGAAGGGTCACATTTCCCTCGAATCCCGTCTGGATTCCCACCATCGCACCAATGAGGAGCGTGATGATGCCGTAGTGGGTGATAATAAATCCCGTGTGCTTTTTCTCCCATGGCCAGCGGGTCAGGGTCACCGCGAAGAGGTTGATGCAGAGCACGGCCAACCAGACGAGGAACCATGGCGCCTTGTAGATGTAAACTTGCGCGATTTTGGTGCTGAACTCCGACTCGGCAATCGTCGCCGCAGCGCAGGCGATCGCGATTGTTGCCAAGAGAATGAGGGCGAGTTGCAACGAACCCAGCCAGTGGACAACTCGCCAAAACGAGGAGTTTTTTTTACGCGTTTCGACTAGTCGCTTCCGCTCAAGCGCAGTCAAAGCATGCGCCCTCCGGTTGCGGTGCCTTTCAAAAAAGAAATGTCAGGTGAGCTCAACAAAAACGGCATGACCCGCAGAAGCTATCCTGACTCGTGAAAGTTTCAAGCCGCACCGCCGGATTTGGCGGTGCGGCAGAAACCTGGCCTGCGTTATTTTCCTGTCTGAATGCTGAATATGGCGGGCGCGTCATTACTCCAGCGCGTGTTGCCACTTTCAAAGCCGGGATTAGCGACGCGGTTCACTCCGCCCGATGTTCCCAGAAAGACCTCGTCGAGATACATCGTTCCGGCCGCGTTGGCGAAGGCTGTATCGAAGCTGAGATACACCCGCTGGCGATTGCCTGAGTTGAACACAGGCGTGGTGAATTTCGTCCAAGTCGAAGTGGCGTTGATCCTCACCGAGGCGAGTCGCCTTGTCCAAGTGGCGTTCGCCCAGACCTGCAGCTCGAGGGATCCGCTGCCCTTCACCCAGACGCTGGCCGTGTGGTTCGCGTTGGGCGTGACGGTGACAGTCTGATAGAAATCCTGATAAGTCGCGGTCGCGGGAATTTTCGCCATCGCGGACCAGGATCCATTGAAAACAATACCGCCCGCCGCAGGCGTGGGTGTGCCAGTCGGACTGGGTGATGGAGTAGCGGTCGGCGTTGGAGTTGGCGTGGCCGTAGGCGTCGGGCTCGGCGTTGCAGTTGGAGTAGGGGTGGGAGTAGGCGTTGCGGTTGCCGTGGGTGATGGCGTCGCTGTCGGCGTGGGCGTCGGCGAACCACTCAGGAGTTTGTCGCGAAGCGTCTTCACGATCTGCTGCATGGTGGGGTCGCTTTTGAAATCCTGGATGTATGTCCACCAGAAGACCCCGCCGATACTGCCGGGATAATCGAAAGCGGCATTGTAGTATTGCTCGGCGATAGTCCGCTTGGCGGCGAGCGTGTCGGTCTGATTGTAGGCCCACCAGAATTGCTGGCCAGCTATCCAATACCCCAGCTCGCCGAGGCCGATCTTCTGCGTTGGAAATTCCGCCCGCAGGGTCTTCATGACCTGGTCGAACGCGACACCCATCGGTGCCTGTTCCTGATATTGGGAAAATGTGACCACATCGATATTGGCGCGCGTGGATGCCGGCAGGTTCGCATTCACCCATGTGAACATCGAATAAGCGACCGTGTCCGTGTTGATCTGCCAGAAAAATGTCAGAAAGGTCGGCTTGCCCGGCGCGCGAGCCTTCACCTCGGCGGCGGCATCCGCGATGCGCAGGCCGATATCGCTGCTCAGCCAACTCCCGTTCACCTCATTACCGACCTCCCACGCATCGATCTGCGGGAAGGCTGTGATGTAGTCGATGAAACGCTGTTTGTATTGGGCGCGCGTGTAGCCTTTATCGTAGGTGGAATCGATCGGTTGACCCAGCACCTTCACGCCTTTGGTTTTCGCGTAATTGACGAGGTTCGTGTAAGTCGAAGGCGCCTGACCCGCGTCAAAAACAATCCGGATCCACGCATAGGGCGCGGCGAGTGTGGCGGCCAAGTCGACAT
>CANKXQ010000145.1 GCA_947487745.1 Spartobacteria bacterium
GACGGTGCTACTTACCTTCAGCGTCAAGGTTCCCGAAAACACAGCACCAAAAGACTTCTTCGATTTCCTTGCCCAGCAGGGTTATCTGCGCATCTGGATCAAAGGCAAAATCCACCGCACCGACGAACTTCCCGAACTCCGTAAACTCCCCGAGAGCGTCTTGGTCATCCAAGACCGCATCGATCTCGAAAACACCGCCCATGCCCGCCTCTCCGAGGGCATCGAAAACTCGCTCCGCCTTGGCAATGACAGGCTGACAATTATTGATTCCGAATCCGGATCAACCTACTCCCACACAGCGGGATGGCATTGCTCTTCGTGCGATATCGACATCCGCCCGCCATCGCCGGGCCTCTTTTCGTTTAATTCCCCGCTGGGAGCCTGCCCCGAGTGCAAAGGCTTCGGCCGAATCATCGGCATTGACCTCCAGCGCGTTATTCCGGATCGCTCACTGTCCATTTCCGAGGGAGTCGTCCGCGCATTTCAGAGCGGACAATCCGCTGAATGCCAAGATGATCTCATCCGCCACTGCCGCAAACGCGGCATTGATACCGTTCGTTCCTTCGAGCGACTTTCCAAGGCAGATCAGGATTTTGTCATTCATGGAGACCCGGATGTCGATTCGCGCCAAGCTTGGGACTCCGGCGACTGGTATGGAGTCGATGGCTATTTTCAATGGCTTGAAAGCAAATCCTACAAAATGCACATCCGGGTGCTGCTTTCGCGCTACCGCAGTTACCAACCTTGCCCGAAATGCCACGGTGGGCGCTTCCAACCGGATACGCTGAATTTCCGCATCGACCCGCCCGGCCTGACGATCGCTGATGTCGCCGCGCTTCCGCTCAAGCGCCTTGCGCCGATTCTGGAGTCGTTCGAACTTCCGGCATCGGACACCAGTGCGCGCCTTGTTCATCAGCAGGTCGTTTCCCGCGTCAACTACCTCTGCAAAATCGGCCTCGGCTACCTCGCTCTCGACCGACCTACCCGCTCGCTCTCGGGCGGCGAAATCCAACGCGTCAACCTCACGACCTGCCTCGGAGCTTCCCTCGTCAACACACTTTTTGTCCTCGATGAACCCAGCGTCGGACTCCACCCGCGCGACACGTCCCGCCTCATCGAGATCATGCAAGGTCTTCGTGACAAGGGGAACACACTACTTGTCGTCGAACACGAGGAAGCCGTGATCCGCGCCGCCGACGAGTTGGTGGATATCGGCCCCGGCCGTGGTATTTCCGGCGGCCAGCTCCTCTACTGCGGCCCTGCCGAGAATTTTGCATCTGCAAAAAACTCCCTCACAGCCGATTACCTCCAAGGCAAAAAATCCATCCCTGTTCCGAAAAAACGCCGCAAAGCTGAAGGCCAAGTCGTTCTCAAAGGCGTCACCCACCACAATATAAAAAACCTCACTGCCAAGTTCCCGCTCGGCGTGCTCTGCGCCGTAACAGGTGTTTCCGGCTCAGGAAAAACCTCGCTCGTGCGCGATGTCCTCCACCGGCAACTCGTCGGCGAGGACCCCACGGAGGACGAAGCTGCAGGGTTTGTGAAATCCATCAGCGGTGACGAGGAGGTGGACGAAGTCGTCATGGTGGACCAATCGCCACTTGCGAAGACTCCACGCTCCACCCCGGCCGTTTACCTCGGCGTTTACGAACACATCCGCGATCTCTTCGCCGAAACCCCGGCAGCCGAGGCGGCCGGATTCACGGCCTCCAGCTTTTCCTTCAACTCCGGCAACGGCCGCTGCGACCGATGCAGCGGACTCGGCTTTGAAAAGGTGGAAATGCAATTCCTCAGCGACCTCTTCTTGCGCTGTCCGGAATGCGATGGAACCCGTTTCCGCGCACCTCTTCTTAAAATCCAAGTGGGCGGAAAATCCATCCACGAGGTTCTGGAAATGACAGCCGCCGAGGCGATCACATTTTTCAAACCTCTCGATCCCAAGAAAAAAATCACTGCCCCGCTGGAACTTCTCGGCGAGGTGGGCCTCGACTACCTGCGCCTCGGCCAGCCGGTCAACGCCCTCTCCGGAGGCGAATCCCCGCGCCTCAAGCTCGTCCACCACCTCATTCGCCAATCCCGCGAGAAGGCGCTCCTGATCTTCGACGAGCCGACGACAGGCCTGCACTTCGACGATGTCGCGCTTCTTATTAAAGTCTTCCACCGCCTCGTGGAGGAGGGAAACAGCGTCATCGTCATCGAGCACAACCTGGAAGTCATCAAATGCGCGGACTGGGTCATCGACCTCGGCCCCGAAGGTGGCGATGAAGGCGGCCAGATCGTTGCGGCTGGAACTCCCGAGCAGATCATAACAGTCCCCGAATCCCTCACCGGACAATTTCTCGAGCCCGTCCTCGCCGGGCGCGGTGCCCACCTGCACGAGCAACCCACCCGCCCCCGACCGAAGACGCCGCCGTCGCGCTTCATCACCGTGCGAGGTGCCCGCGAGCACAATTTAAAAAATATCGATGTGGATATCCCGCGCGACGGCATGGTCGTTGTGACCGGCCTCAGCGGTTCGGGTAAATCAACGCTCGCCTTCGACATCCTCTTCGCCGAGGGCCAGCGCCGCTTCCTCGATAGCATGTCCGCCTACGCGCGCCAGTTCGTGGATCAGCTTGAGAAGCCGGATGTGGACTCGATCGAAGGCCTTCCACCAAGCGTGGCGATTGAGCAACGCATCACTCGCGGCGGCGGAAAATCCACCGTGGCAACCGTCACCGAGATCTACCATTTTCTGCGCCTCCTCTTTTCAAAACTCGGCACCCAATTCTGCCCATCGTGCAATGTCGCTGTCGAAAACCGCACACCCACGGCCATCGCTGCGGAAGTCGATGCCGCCGCAGGCAAGGGCCCGGTCAAAATTTTTGCCAACCTCGTCAAAGGCCGCAAAGGCTTCCACACCGATGTAGCCCGCGCCGCTGCCCGTCAGGGCATCATCACCCTCATCGTTGACGGCAAACCGACTCCTGTGGAGGGTTTCGAAAAGCTCGAACGCTTCAAGGAACACACAATCGACGCCCTCATCGGGGAACTCTCGGCCCCTGACGCCAAAAAATCCGACGAACTCGTTCGCAAGGCCATCCGCATGGGCAAAGGCACCGCCCGCATGGAGGACGCAAAGGGCAAATCGACCATTCTCAGCACCGAGATGAATTGCCCGTCGTGCAGCCGCGCCTTCGAGCCACTCGACCCACGCCTGTTCTCGTTCAACTCCCCGCACGGCTGGTGCAACCACTGCCGGGGATTCGGCGAGGTCTGGAAAGGTCTTGGCCAGGAAGGCGAATTCGAAACCGCCATCGAAGCCGAACTCGACGAGGAGCGCCGCCACGAAGGGCTTGAGGACGATGAACCCCGACCCTGCCCGATCTGCAAAGGCACTCGCCTCAATGAAACGGCCACGCATGTCCGAATCCAAAAGACATCCATCGCCGACTTCACCCGCTCGCCGGCATCTGATGCCCTCTCACTCTGCGACTCGCTGAATTTCCAAGGCCCCGCTGCGGAGGTCGCTCGTGATGTGATTACGGAAATCCGCCAGCGACTGGAATTCCTCGCGAAGGTCGGACTCGACTACCTCTCGCTCGACCGCAGCGCGAAAACCCTCTCCGGCGGGGAATCCCAGCGCATCCGCCTCGCCGCCCAACTCGGCTCGAACCTGCGCGGCGTGCTTTATGTTTTGGACGAGCCGACCATCGGACTCCACCCCCGCGACAACGAACGCCTCCTCGACGCCCTCCAGGCGCTGGCCAAAAAAGGAAATTCCCTCGTCGTCGTCGAGCATGACGAAGAGACCATGCGCCGCGCCGACAGGATTCTCGATCTCGGCCCTGGAGCAGGCAGCCGTGGCGGTGAAGTCATCGCCTCAGGCACACTTCAGGAAATCCTCGACCACCCGACCTCGCACACCGGCCGCGCCCTCCGCGAGCCCATGCAACACCCGATCCGTGGCAAACGACGCCCCGCGCCCACCGAATGGCTCGAACTCAAAGGCGCACATCTCCACAACATCAAAAACGAGAATGTGAGCATTCCCCTCCACCGCCTCAGCGTCCTCACAGGCGTCTCAGGCTCGGGAAAAAGCACCCTCATCCGGGGAATCGTCGTTCCAGCCGTCCGCGATGTCCTCACACGCAAACGCGCCCCGCTCCACTCGGACCTCCACAAAGGCATCTCCGGTTTCGAACCTCTCGGCGCCGTGCTCGAAGTGGACCAGTCGCCTATCGGAAAAACTTCCCGCTCCACACCGGCGACCTATGTGAAGGTCTTCGACGAAATCCGCAAAGTTTTCTCCACCCTTCCCGCTGCCCGCATGCGTGGCTACACGGCAAGCCGGTTTTCCTTCAACAACGAGGGCGGACGCTGCGAAGCCTGCCTCGGCCAAGGCGTGATCAAGCTCGAGATGAACTTCCTGCCG
>CANKXQ010000146.1 GCA_947487745.1 Spartobacteria bacterium
GGCTTCGATGCCATGGGCATTGGCGTATTCAAAAGCGTCCGACGCCCTGCTCACAGACTCCTGAAGCAGGGGGAGTTCCTCTTGGCGGAATCCGCCGAGGACATGGTTATGGAGGGTGCTTTCCGGTTTTCCGATTCCAACGCGGATTCGGGGGACTGCCGCTGTTCCCATGTGGACGAGAACGGATTCCAGTCCATTATGCCCGCCAGCACTGCCGGACTTGCGAAGTCTCAGCATGCCAAGTGGGAGGGAGGTGTCATCGAGGATGACCATGATTTCAGTGGCCGGAATTTTGTAAAATCGCGAAAACTCGCCCACTGCTTCGCCGCTGAGGTTCATGAAGGTTTGTGGCTTCATGAGGGTGCGTCCGCCAGTGCGCGCAGTGTCGGAATTCCACTTCTGGTCGAAGGAGAATGTGGTGGCTCCCCGCCTTGCCAGCTCGTCGCCAACCATGAACCCAACATTGTGGCGGGTGTTCTGGTATTGAGTGCCCGGATTTCCGAGACAGGCTACGAGCCGGTATGCAGCGGTTGATTCCACTTCGGAGGAAATCACTTTTTGTCCGATCCTGCTTCGGCTTTCTTCTCCTTGATGACCTCCGGAGCGGCGGCAGTTGTAGTGGCAGCGGGCTCTGAGGCTACTGCAGGCTCGGCGACGATGAAGACTGTGAGATCGGCATCGACATCGGCTTCCACGCCTTTTGGAAGCGGGAGATCACGGACGTGGATGGAGTCGCCGATCTTGAGTGCGCTGACATCGACCTTGATGATCTCGGGAAGATCTTGCGGGAGACATTGAATGGCAAGAGAGCGCATACTTTGCTCAAGAAGGCCGCCAAAGTTTTTCACGCCGTCGGCTTCGCCGAAAGGCTCGATGGTGATGTCGGTAGAGATTTTTTCTGTCATCGACACCGCTTGGAAGTCCACATGCAAAATCTGGTGGCGGAGCGTGTGGCGCTGCACTTCCTGGATGAGCGAGAGTTGGCTGGATTTATTCGAGCCGTCTTGGATTTCCAGATCGACGAGGATGTTTTCTCCAACGGCGTGGGAGAGGAGGATTTCCAGTTCGCGGTGCGAGACTTCGAGATTTGCAGGCGTCGTGTGGTGACCGTAGATGACGGCTGGGACGGATCCGCGGGCGCGGACGCTCTTGACGGCATTGCGGCCGCTTTCGGAGCGGGGACGGGCTGTGAGTTTAACTTGCTTGGCCATATGTGTGGTTTACTTGGTTTGTTTTACTTCAAAGAGCGAACTTACGGACTCGTCGTCGTGAATGCGCCTGATCCCCTCACCGAGAAGCTCGGCAACGGAGAGTGATGTGACTCTGCTGCCGGTCGTGAGACGAGCCGGAACGCTGTTCGTGGAAATCAACTCCTTTAAATCGGAGTCCCTCAAACGCTCAACTGCCAAATCTGTCAGGATGGTGTGGGAAATGCCAGCATAAATATCGAGGGCCCCGTGTTTCCTGAGAATCCTTGCAGCGCTGGTAATTGTGCCGGCCGTTTCGGTGAGGTCGTCGACAATGAGAATATTTTTTCCAGCCACCTCGCCGATGATGTGCGAAGCTTCGGTCTCGGTCGCGCTTTTGCGTTGCTTGACCACGATGGCGATACGGGTGCCGAGAGCGCTGGCATAGGCGGATGCCATTTTCACTCCGCCGACATCGGGCGAGACGACGATGAGATTTTCGATGCCCATGGAGCGGATGTGCTCGACCATCACTGGCATGGCATGCAGGTGGTCCACCGGTATGTCAAAAAAGCCCTGCAATTGTTGTGCGTGGAGATCCATCGTCAGCACGCGGTTCACGCCTGCGGCGACAAGGAGATTGGCAACGAGTTTGGCGGTGATCGGCACGCGTGGTTGGTCTTTGCGGTCCTGGCGGGCGTAGCCAAAGAATGGCAGGACTGCCGTGATGCGGGCGGCACTGGCACGCCGCGCTGCATCCACCATGATGAGAAGTTCCATCAGGTTCTGGTTCGTCGGCGGGCACGTGGGCTGAATGATGAAAACATCCCGGCCGCGGATGTTGTCGTTGATTTTTACAAAAGTCTCACCATCGGGGAAGGAAGTCACTGTGGCGTCGCCAAGCGGAACTCCGAGGTAGGTGCAGATGTCTTGGGCCAGCGCCGGATTGGCGTTGCCTGTGAAGATTTTCATTTCCGGATTGCTGGAAAGAGTCATGGGATGTCAGGCAACGGCTTTGGTGTGAGATGTGATGGATTTAGGGTTGGTTGGCGAGAGGTTCTGGCTTCGGAGGAGGTTCGAGGGGGATTGTAGGCTCCACGCGCGTTTGCGCGAGTCGTGCGAGATAGGTCTTTTCCATGAGGTCGCACTTTTTCGAGAGAGAACTGTCGAGCTTCCTCATTTTTTTGAAGAGTAATTCGTAGTATTTACGATAGGCCGCGCGTTCGCCTTCAAATGTGCTCGCGGCTTTGGCTTTTGCGAGAAGGCTTGAAACGTCGGAATCCAGTTCGGCTTTTGCTCTCACCTGTTGGTAGCGGATTTTGACCTTGCGCTCCTGCTCTTCACCGGATGCTGCGAGCGTGCGTGGATCAATAGGAGCAGGTGCGCCGTCTGTGGGCATGAGCTGGTTCGGATCCACGTAATCCTTGTCAGACTCTGTTGCAGGCAAGGCCTCGCCTGTTAAGGAAATCTGTGTTTCGGAAATGATGTCCGTAGTTGGAGCCGATGGGTCGTTCGGCAGGTTGATAAAATCCTGATCGCTTGGAGTGACCTGCGGGGCGGGGATTGCTTGAGCCTCCACCGTCGAGGCATCTTGGGCCATGGCTGGGCAGGTGAGCGTGGAGACAATAGAAAGGGTAGTGATGAATCGCTTGAGAAGCATGGCGCGGGCGGCAGACTTGAAATCACAGCAATTTTGGGATGACTTGGCAAGAGCATGAATCCAAAGACGCGTTACCCAGCCGAGGGACCTGTGGAGGCCGCCCGGGCGATGAGGCAGGAGCCGGGCTTTGTTTTTTTGGATTCCGCCCTTCCCGGCGATGGCTCTGTTTCAGTCCTAGCCTGCAAGCCGGATCTTGTGTTGCGTGGTCGGGATTGGGAGATGCTCGAACAGGAGTTGGAGCGTCGTCGTCGAAACAATGGGGTTTCTGAAATTCCCGATGGAGCCGCTATCGGCTGGATTGGATACGACGGAGACTTCTATTTTTCATTTTATGATCGGCTTCATATTTATTCGCATGATGCCGAGGGGTGGATCTCCCGCCCGGAAAAATTTGCGGGCCATCCGAACCCTTCGGTCTCTGCCAATCTTGATTTCAAGCCGCTGCTTGGCAGGGATGAGTTTTTAGGAATGGTCGATTCTGCGCAGGAGTTCATTGCTGCTGGCGACATTTATCAAGTCTGTCTGAGCCACCCCTTCGTTGCTGCTGGAGGGGCTGACCCTTGGGCTTTTTATGAGATGCTGAGGAAGCATTCTCCCGCTCCACATGCGGCGTTTTTGGACTGCGGAGATTTGCAAATCGCCTCGGCTTCGCCAGAGAGTTTTTTGAATATGTCGGGCAGGCACATTCAAACTAGGCCTATCAAGGGCACACGGCCTCGAAACGCTGATCAGGCGGGGGATAGATTAAGTTCGCAGGAGCTACTGACATCCTCAAAAGAAATCGCGGAGCTGGTAATGATTACCGACCTTGAGCGCAATGATCTGGGTCGCGTTTGCCGCTACGGGACAGTCCATGTGCCGGAATTGCTCCGCCTTGAAAGTTACGAGCAGGTTTTTCATCTGGTCTCTACCATTTCAGGAGAATTGCGATCTGATGTGAGCCATGTTGCGGCATTGCGTGAGTGTTTCCCCGGTGGGTCGATTTCGGGTGCTCCAAAGAAACGCGCCATGGAGATCATTCGGGCGCTCGAAGTGCATCCACGCGGCATCTACACAGGAGCAATCGGCTACTTTGGTTACAATGGCGAGAGTCGTTTTTCGATTGCTATCAGGACTGCGGTTTTTGAGCCGACGCGCTCTCATTTCCACGTGGGAGCCGGCATCGTGGCGGATTCCATAGGGGAGAAGGAATGGGAGGAAACATGGCACAAGGCGGAGGGGTTGCTCCTGTCCGCAAGGGCTTGCAATGGCGCTCAGAGATAGGCGCTCCCAAGGTGTTGCTTCAATCGGGGATCGAAAAAGAAGTCGCGCGCTGCGATGGGGAATACATTTTCACACTCCGGATGGCTGGGATTCAAAAGGTAGTTCGGCTCCTCCTGTATCAAAACGGATGGCACCTGCAAAATAGCGGAACGCTTGGAGCGTAGCCATTCAGTCCCGGCCTCGCGGGTTGCGCCGGATGGACGAGTCTCATCCCACCCGCGTGGCAGTGTTGCAATTTTTTCAATTGATAAAGAACCCAAAGTCAGTTCCAGAAAACTAATCCGCACACACTTTGTTTTTGGG
>CANKXQ010000147.1 GCA_947487745.1 Spartobacteria bacterium
TCGAGGGAGGTCGAGTCGTGCGAATCCTTGCCGGTGATGACATTTAAAAGCGAGGCGCAATCCCGCGTCGTGCGGGCAATCGGGCCGATCTGGTCGAGGGATGAGGCGAAGGCAACGAGGCCGTAGCGGGACACCCGGCCGTAGCTGGGCTTGAGGCCGACCACGCCGCAGAGCGCGGCCGGTTGGCGGATTGATCCACCCGTGTCGCTGCCGAGTGTGGCAAACGCCTCGCGGGCCGCGACCGATGCCGCCGAGCCGCCGCTCGAGCCGCCGGGAATGCGCGTGGTATCCCAGGGATTGCGGGTCTTTTTGTAAGCAGAATTTTCGGTGGAGGAGCCCATGGCAAACTCGTCCATGTTCAACCGGCCGTAAGGAATCGCTCCCGCTGCGCGAAGCTTGGCGATGACGGTCGCGTCGTAGGGCGATTTGAATCCGGCGAGCATTTTGGAGGAGCAGGTGCAGGATTCTCCGAGCACATTAATGGCGTCCTTGATGCCAATGGGAACGCCGCCGAGCGGTAGGTTGATGTCGGCTTTCTCCGCAGCGGTCAGGGCCGTTTCAAAATCGCGGGAAAGGTAGGCGTCGATCGAGGAATCCACGGCGGCAATGCGTGCCTCGAGTGCGCGCAGGGCGTCGGCGGGTGTGAAGTCTCCACGGCGGAAACCGGCTTGGAGTTCGGAAATGCTGAGATCGGTGAGTTCGCTCATTTTATTCAATCACTTTGGTCACCACGACGAGGTTGTTTGCGGAGTGCGGCGCATTGGCGAGCGCCGCCTCGCGGGTCAGGCCCGGATGGGAAACATCCTCGCGGAGGACATTGAAAACAGGGTTCGCGTGGGCCGTGGGCTCCACATTCGAGACATCGAGCGTCTTGAGTTGCTCGACATATTCCAGCACGCGGCCGAGCTGCGATTGGAATGTGGTGGCTTCTTCGTCGGTGAGTTCGATGCGGGCCAGGCGGGCGACATCTCGGACATCAAGGTTGGGACTGCTCATGCGCGGGTATTGGTAGGAGTTCGGGGGCGATTTGTCCAAAAGTTTGATCCCGTCACGGCAGAATCTCGCGCAGGCGTTCGACCAGCGGATGTTCGACGCGCCGCGTTTGGCCATCCGGATCAAGCAAAAGCAGGTGCCCTTCCGGATCCAATCCCGTGAAAAGTCCGGCAACGCTACCGCCTGTGGCGAGCTGGATTTCCACAGGCGAGGGGACCTCCCAGCTTCGGTTCAGTTCCTCGATGGCCGCCGCCATGCCGCCCGTCTGCATTTCGGCATGCGCGCTGGAGAGCGCCTCCAACACGCCATGTGCCACAGCGGCAATGTCTGGCGCTTCGATCCACTCGGCCAGATTGGTGGCTGTGGCGCGGAGGGATGGATCGTTCAGCCATGGTTCGTTGGTGATGTTCAGTCCAAACCCCACAATGAGCATTCCGCTTGCGGGTTGCTCGATGAGAAGACCCGCCACTTTGCGCGGGCCGCACATGAGATCGTTCGGCCACCGAAGGCGCGCGGAGGGAATGCCGAGGCTTTTCAGGTAGCGCAGCAGGCACGCACCGACGCGGAGTGAAAAACCCGCCCACTGCTCCGGCGCTCCAATTGCCGGCATCGCCGCCGAAATCCAGAGCCCGCCCACTTGCGAAACAAACGCCCTCCCGAAACGCCCCCGGCCCTTGCTTTGCACATCCGCCCGCACAGCCGACCATGCCGGAAGTTCGCGACAAATGTCGTTCGTCGATCCAGCCGAGGGATAATGCCGCAACACCCACTCCGTCCCACACCCCGCCAGATATTTTTCCTCCTTAAAATTCACCCGCCTAAACAAAACACTCCGGCAGCATTTACAAGATCAACAGAACCCCCTGGCGAGCTGTTCGAGACTTTGAGAGCTAAGTAAAAACAACACCCATATAGTCTTATTCGATTTTTCTCCGTGCCCTCTGTGTCCTCTGTGGTCAATCCCTCCCGATGCCCGTCCAAGAAAGACATTGCCCCTCGGGCGGTTTTCCAAAACATTACCAGCCTTTCTTTTCATGAGCACCGACACACAGGAACCAAAGCCACTCAGCGCAAACGAAGTCCTCAAAGCCGCATCGCACCACCTGCGCGGCACGATCGCCCAGGAACTCGCGGACACCTCCACAGGAGCCATCGCCGAGGAGACCGGACAGCTCACGAAATTCCACGGGCTTTATCTCCAAGACGACCGCGACCTTCGCGTGGCGCTCAAGAAGGCAGGCAAGGAAAAAGCCTTCTCCTTCATGCTCCGCGTGCGCCTGCCCGGCGGCAAGGCGACTCCTGCCCAGTGGCTCGTTCTCAACAAGCTCGCGGGGGATGTCTCCTCGCCTTCGCTCCGCCTCACCACGCGCCAGACCTTCCAGTTCCATGGCGTGCTCAAGGGCAATGTGAAAAAGCTCGTCAAGGGCATGCACCAGGTTCTCCTCGATTCCATCGCGGCCTGTGGTGATGTGAACCGCAATGTCATGGCCCCGCCAAACCCCGAGCGCAGCGCGGCCGCCCAGCAGGTCTATGATGCCGCCGTCTCTTGGAGCGAATTCGCCCTTCCGAAAACCCGCGCCTACCATGAGATTTATCTCGACGAGGAACTTGTTGCCGGCGGCGAGCCAGAGCGCGAGCCCATGTATGGCGACACCTACCTGCCGCGCAAATTCAAGACCGGCTTCGTGCTTCCTCCCTCAAACGATGTGGATGTCTTCTCGCAGGATCTCGGCTACATCGCGATCCTCGAGGACGGCAAGCTCGTCGGCTACAATGTCACGGTCGGCGGCGGGCTTGGAATGAGCCATGGAAACGCCGAGACCTTCCCCCGCTTGGCGGATGTCCTTGGCTTCATCACGCCCGACCAAGTCAACAAGGTCGGCGAGGCTGTTATCACCACCCAGCGTGACTTCGGCGACCGCACAAACCGCAAGCATGCGCGTTTGAAATACACCATCGAGGATCGCGGCATCGCTTGGTTCAAAGGCGAGGTCGAGAAACGCTCGGGCGTCACCTTCGGTCCCGCTCGGGAATTCGATTTTACAACGATCCAAGATCCGTTCGGTTGGCACGAGTGCACCGATGGCACTTGGTTCTATGGCCTCCACATTCTCAGCGGACGCATTATCGACAAGGAAGGCTGGGCGATGAAAACCGCCCTCCGCGAAATCGCCGAAATCCACACCGGCGACTTCCGCCTCACTCCTTCTCAAAACCTTACCATCTCCGGAGTCACCGCCGCGCAGAAGCCCGTCATCGAGGCCATCCTCGCCAAGCACGGCCTCGACAAGGAAAACGACCGCTCCGGCATGCGTCTGAACGCCCTCTCCTGCGTGGCCCTGCCCACCTGCGGCCTCGCCCTCGCCGAAAGCGAACGCGCCCTGCCCGAGTTGCTCGAAAAATTCGAAACCGTCCTCGAGGAGAACGGCCTCTCCCACGATGCCATCAGCATCCGCATCACCGGCTGCCCGAACGGCTGCGCCCGACCCTACCTCGGCGAAATCGGCCTCGTCGGCAAAGCGCCCAACAAATACGCCCTCTATGTCGGCGCCGCCTACAACGGCACGCGCCTGAACCGCCTCATGTCGCCCAGCACGACGATGGACGGCGCCGTCGAAATGCTGCGCCCGGTCATCAAGCGCTACTCTCTCGAGCGCCAAGCCGGCGAAGGCTTCGGCGACTTCTGCAACCGCGCCATCCTGCCAACCGACGCCACATTCCACAGCATCGGCACTCCAGTAGCAGCATAGGACAACCACCCGCATTGAAGCCGGGTCAAGGTCGTCTCTCCGACCCGCAGGCTATACGAGTTGGAGGCGTCGACCGTGAAAGACACCTTCGCTCGTATGCTCGGAGGACTATCGCCCCGCAGCTCGTTTGTCTTTGGAGGGTCAACCTCCGGCTTGACCCAAGACCGAACAGTTCTGCCACCACGGTCTCCCGTCCCCATAACCCCACGCGCCAGTTAGCTTCCGCGACTCAATTTTCTACTTCCGAAAAATCCTCCGCAGCGGGTGCTCGTCAAGGACATTGGCTTTCAGGCCGCCGAGTTTCGAGGTGTCGTAGAGCTGGATGCCCACATAGTAGTAGATCGGGCAGACGGGCATGGCTTTTTGCACAAGCAGATCTTCTGCGCGCCGGAGAATCTCGAAGCGGCGCGCTGGATCGAGTTCGCGGGCGGCCTCGGCAATGAGGCTGTCGTAGTCGGGACTCGACCAGCCTGTGCGGTTGTTTCCGCCGCCGGTCAGGAACATGTCGAGGAAGGTATTCGGGTCGGGATAATCGCCGACCCAGCTGGAGCGGGCGATATCATAGTCCAAAAGCGAGAGGGAGTTTAGGTAAACTTTCCATTCCTGCCGCTCGAGGTTCACATTCACACCCAGAGCCTCGCGCCACATG
>CANKXQ010000148.1 GCA_947487745.1 Spartobacteria bacterium
GCCGCGCTTGATGAGGCGAGGGGTGCCGAGGCCGCATTTTTCGAGGGCGGCGCTGACTTCGGCGGCTTGGCGGATGAGGACGCCGGAGAAGATGAAATGCCCGCCGGGCTTGAGTTTTTTGGCAAGGCCGGGAGCGGAGGCGATGAGGAGTTCGCTGTAGAGATTGGCGAGGATGACATCGGCTTTCTGAAACGCGCCGACGCGGCGGGAATCCGCGACGGAGAAGGCGATTTTTCGGCAGCGGTTGGCCTTGGCGTTTTCTTTGGAAACCCGGATGCAGACGGGATCGAAGTCGAAGGCTTCCACGGCGGAGGCGCCGAGTTTTTCCGCCGCGATGGCAAGAATGCCCGTGCCGGTGCCGGCATCGAGTGCCCGCCAGCCAGCGGGAAGATTGGGAGAGATATCGCATAGGAGGCGAAGGCAGGTCGCCGTTGTCGCGTGGTCGCCGGTTCCAAAGGCCATACCGGCAGGAATGAAAATGTCGCGCCGGTATTTTCCGAAGCGCGGAAGGTGGCGTCATCCGAGTGCACCCGCAAACGCCCCCGGATCGACAGCGGCGCGCGGGCCTTTCCGCCAGTCCACACCTCAGGCGAGAGGTGTATCATTTTTCCTCCAAAGTCGCGGACCAGTTGCTCGACAGTCTTCTTGTCACCGAAAACCTGGATCTTCAGCGCGCTGGATTCCGGCTGCGTGAGCATGACTAGATGCTCGGGGTCGATATGAGAAAGCCTCGCATACCAATCCTCCTCCATCCGTTGCGTGCTCAAGCGGGTCCATCGATACATTGCCATGGGCGCAGTTATGCCGGATCGCCGGGAAATTGCCATCTTCCACAGTGGTTTTTTGCACTTTTGGAAGGCCGACTGGCTCGACTGCCGCCGTGGAGTCCGGTAGTGATTGCTTAGCCTTTCCAATCAGTGTCCATTTCTTCTTATCACGCCAAGTATTTTGCTCATGAGCTAACGAAACGCTGCCCTTCGGACAGCGTGGAGAAGCTTGCAGCGTCATTGGCAGATGCCCAAGTTGATTTGAATCCGCACCAGATCGATGCGGCGTTGTTTGCTTTTCGCTCACCGCTCTCGAAAGGTGCCATTCTGGCGGACGAGGTTGGCTTGGGCAAAACCATCGAGGCCGGCATTCTGCTCTCTCAGAAATGGGCGGAGCAAAAAAGACGGCTTTTGATCATTGTCCCAGCAAACCTTCGCAAGCAATGGAGCGAAGAACTTGCTGAAAAATTTTTCCTTCCTTCTGTGATGCTGGAGGCCAAGTCTTTCAATGAAGCGATCAAGTCAGGGAATCTGAATCCCTTCGACCAGAAGGCTCTCGTGATTTGTTCCTATCACTTTGCCCGATCCAAGGAGCCTTACCTCAAGTCGCTGAACTGGGATTTGGTGATCGTGGATGAAGCGCACCGGCTTCGGAATGTCTATAAGCCAACGAATCGCATTGCCAACGCGATCAAGAGCGCTATCGCGCATGCTCCTAAAGTGCTGCTTACGGCCACACCCCTGCAAAATACGCTTCAAGAACTTTACGGACTCGTGAGCATCGTGGACGAGCAAGTTTTTGGTGATTTGAAAAGTTTCAAGTCGCAGTTCTGCTCCAATCGAAGCAAAGCCGACCATGAGGCACTGAAAAACCTCCCTTACCGTTTAGAGCACCTTGAAAGCACTCTCCGCACCAATGTGGACCACGAATCGCTAAGGGATCGCTTGAAAACCGTGTGCCAGCGCACGCTTCGGCGGCAGGTTCTCGAATACATCCGCTACACGAATCGTATTCCCATCACGCAGGAATTTGTTCCGACAGCAGAAGAGCAGAAACTTTACGACCTGGTTTCGGAGTATCTTCAGCGTCCAAATCTCTACGCGCTGCCTTCGTCGCAGCGCAATCTGATGACTTTAATTTTACGGAAGCTTTTGGCCTCCTCGACTTATGCCATCTCGGGAACGCTTGGCGCATTGGCCACGCGATTGGAGATCACTGCGAAGAACCAGAAAGCACAGGAACTTCACCCTTCAGAAATTTCACCGGATTTTGAAACCATCGATGAGCTCGAGGAGGAATGGCTCGAAGAGGAAAAAGAAAAGCCCGCGCCGGATTCTCTTACCCAAGAACAGTTGGAAGAACTCGAGGAGGAGCGACAATCGTTAGCCGAATTTCAAACGCTGGCGGACTCCATCGTGCGCAATTCCAAAGGAGAGGCGCTCCTCGCCGCACTTCGCAGTGGCTTTGCGAAAGCGCAGGAACTCGGCGCACCCCAAAAAGCCATCATCTTCACTGAGTCCACACGCACTCAGCAATACCTCCTCCAAGTCCTCGAGGCCTCGCCCTACAAGGGAAAAATCGTTCTGTTCAACGGCAATAACAATGACCCTCGCTCGCGCGAGATTTACAAAGCCTGGATACAGCGCCATCAAGGAACGGATCGCATCACAGGGTCGCCCACGGCGGATATGCGCGCCGCGCTGGTAGATTTTTTCCGCGAGGAAGCCACGATCATGGTGGCCACGGAAGCAGCGGCGGAAGGCATCAACCTCCAATTTTGCTCACTCGTGGTGAACTACGATCTGCCGTGGAACCCGCAGCGCATCGAGCAGAGAATCGGGCGCTGCCACCGCTATGGCCAGAAGCATGATGTGGTGGTGGTGAACTTTCTCAACAAAAACAACGCCGCCGATGAGCGCGTGTATGAACTGCTGAAAGACAAGTTCCAGCTTTTTAGCGGCGTCTTTGGAGCCAGTGACGAAGTGCTGGGCAGCATCGAGTCGGGCGTCGATTTCGAGACGCGCATCGCAGCCATCTACCAGAGCTGCCGAAGCTCGGACGAAATTGCGGAAGCCTTCAAAAAGCTCCAAAGCGACATGGAGGAGCAAATCGACGAGCGCATGCAGGAGACGCGCCGCAAGCTACTCGAAAATTTCGATGAAGAAGTTCAGGAGAAACTCCGCGTGCAGTTGCGCGAGAGCACGGAAGCCCTCGGGCGTTACGAGCAATGGCTGTGGGCGCTCACGCGCTACTGCCTGCGCGACTGCGCGGAGTTCTCCAATGATCAAAAATCCTTCCGCCTGATCTCGAATCCATTCCCAGGCGAAAACATCCACCCCGGCCCTTATCGAGTCGGCAAGCATGTGGAGGATGTGAACCTCTACCGTGCGGGGCATCCGCTGGCGCAGCGCATCATCGCGCAATGCCGGGAGCTAGAGCTACCTCCTGCGGAGATCGGCTTTGATTACTCCGGCACAGGCCGCAACATCGCGGCGTTGGATTCACTACGCGGCGAGAGGGGATGGCTCACGGCCTACTCCATCACCGTCACGGCGTTTGA
This sequence comes from Spartobacteria bacterium, assembly GCA_947487745.1. Classification (GTDB taxonomy): domain Bacteria; phylum Verrucomicrobiota; class Verrucomicrobiia; order Chthoniobacterales; family Terrimicrobiaceae; genus UBA967. The sequence continues at coordinate 3,329 of CANKXQ010000148.1, forward strand.
AACCCAAGACCATGTCCTCTTAGTCGGCTGCAAAGATGATGAAACGCCACTATTGCCCGAACAATGCCAGCGGCTCTTTACGCTGGCAGGAGAATCCGCAGAGACTTCCACCGACGCCGCAAAGATTGCGCGAGATTCCTTGGAAGGCGCTCTAGCGAAGCATCGCGGCGATATCCTTGAAAATCTGAGCGCGAAAAACGGCACATACTTCGAGGCGGAACTCGATAAGCTCGACCGCTGGGGCGAAGACCAGCGCGCCACCTTGAAGCTCGAACTTAAAGAACTCGAGGATCGCATCAAGGAAGTGAAGCGCTCGGCGAGGACGGCGGCGAACCTGCCTGAAAAGCTGAAACTCGAGCGCGAGCGCAAGCAATTGGACGCGAAGCGGGATGAAGCCTGGAAGGACTACGAGCTTGCAGCCCGCCAGATCGAGGCGAAGAAAGATGCGCTCATGGATGAAGTGGAAAAACGCCTACAACAACAGGTGAGCGAAAACGAACTTTTCACGATCCGATGGAGACTGACTTGAGCCCTGCTTTCCCGAAGTGTGGATCTCCTCATGCCGTTTCATTTTTATTAACCCTTAGGGTAAATGATTTGATTGACATAACAGCCCGAGAATGGAAATTTCGTTCATCAACAAAAAGCTCGCCAAGCTGCTGAATCAACAAAAAGAGACCCTTCGCACCTATGGCCCCGACAATGGTGGAAGGATTCTACGACGGCTCCAGCAATTGGCTGATGCCGCAAACTTGGCAGAACTCGCCAAGCTTCCACAAACCCGAGTTCATGAACTCAGAGCAAACCGTGATGAACAAATTTCCCTGGATGTGAAACATCCCTATCGCCTGCTGATGCGGCCGAACCATGACGACACACCGCGAAAACCGGATGGCGGGCTGGATTGGGAACGCATTACCAAGGTTATTATTACGGAAGTAACAGACACACATTAAGATATGATAAAGAGTTATCCATTTCAGCCAGATTACGCTTTCCCTCCCCGCGAAACCCTCCGCGAGACCCTGGAATCCATAGGGCTAA
>CANKXQ010000149.1 GCA_947487745.1 Spartobacteria bacterium
GCCTCAATCGCTTCATCGCCGCAACCGACCGGGAAATCTTGCAGGATGCTGGCAAGGTCACGGTCGAGATCGCCCAGGCCCACGCCGAGAGCGAGTTTGAGAAATACCGAATCGTGCAGGATCGCCTGTTTGAGTCGGACTTCGACCAGATGATTAAGGAACTGCCGGGGAAAGGGGACGAGACTCACGTGGAGACGCGGAGAACGCGGAGGAAGAACTCATGAAGGATCTTAACAGAATGTGGAAGCCTCAAATTTATTATCAGTTAAGTCAATGAACCTGATTTCTAAAAATATTTCTTCGTCCTCCGCTTGAACCAATCCCAGTTATGAGACCTCAACGAATTTGATGCCAAGCCTCGATCTGCAACTGATTTGTAAAAAGCGAACCTTAAAACCAAAAACCCTATGTCCCGAGCATCCGAATCCGATCTCGAAAACCATGTCCTCGATCTCCTGCAGGAGTTGGGGCATGGCTACACCGCAGGCGAATTATTTGATCCTGACCAGACGATGGAGAGGGAAAGCTACCATGGCACGATCCTCACCTTGCGGCTGAAGGCAGCACTCCAGAAGCTGAACCCCACGGTGCCAGAGGATGCCATCGAATCAGCCATCAATACACTGCGAGACGCTGGCCTGCCTGATTTGATTCAAGAGAACCGGCGACTTCACCGGCACATGGTGGATGGGGTTCCCGTGAGCTATTACAGGGATGGAGAAACGATCCACGACCGCCTGCGCTTGGTGGATTGGACCAATATCGACAATGACTGGCTGGCAGTGAATCAATTCACAGTCGTCGGCGCCAACACACGCAGGCCGGATATTGTGATCTTCCTAAATGGGCTGCCAGTGGTGGTGGTCGAACTCAAGGCTCCCGAGTCGCCAAATGCGGATATCCGCTCCGCCTACAACCAGCTTCAGACCTACAAGAATGACATTCCCGCTCTCTTCCACACAAACATCCGGTGTGTGGCGTCGGATGGCTTTGCGGCGCGTTTCGGGACGATCTCGGCGGACTTCGACCGGTTCATGACATGGCGCACAGTGGATGGGGAAAACCTCGTGAATCCAACGAGTGCATTGGCCGTGGAAACCTTGCTGCGTGGCCTTTTGCGGCCGGATGTGCTTACGGAAATGCTGCGGGCGTTTCTTGTCTTTGAGGATGACGGAAGAAATGTGATCAAGAAGGCGGCTGGCTACCACCAATTCCATGCTGCCCAGAAAGGGCTGCGCGCGATCAAGCAGGCCGTGCGCACGGATGGCAAGGCTGGTGTGGTCTGGCACACGCAGGGATCTGGCAAGAGCCTGCTCATGGCGTTCCTGGCTGGCGTGCTGGTAAAAGATCCCGAACTGGGAAATCCCACCATCGTCGTTCTCACGGACAGGAACGACCTCGACAACCAGCTCTTCGATACCTTCTCGCGCTGCATGGAGCTATTCGGCCAAACACCCGAGAAGGTGGATAGCGTGGCCGACCTACGGAAGCGCCTCGATAGGCAGGTGGGCGGCGTGGTTTTTGCAACGATCCAGAAATTCCGCCCTGAGGAGGGCGACTTCCCGGTGATCACAGCGAGGAAAAATGTGGTCGTGTTCGTGGATGAAGCGCACCGCAGCCAATATGGATTTGGCGCGAAGATCGACACCGACAGCGGCAAGAAAAGCTACGGCTACGCCTACTATGTGAGGAAGGGGCTACCGCACGCGACCTTCGTGGGGTTCACAGGCACACCGATCGAGTTGGTGGATAAAAACACGAAGGAGGTCTTCGGCGACTACATCGACATCTACGATATCACCCAAGCGGTGGAGGATGGCGCCACAGTCCCGATTTACTACGAGGGCAAGATCGTTCGCCTTCTGCTCGATGATGCCACGAAGGAGGAGATCGACAAAACCTTCGAGGAAGTCACAGAGGGCTTGGAGGATTCTGAAAAAGCCAAAATCGGAGGGAGATGGTCGCAACTGGAGGCGCTGGCTGGCGCGGAGGGGCGACTCGATGAATTGGCAAAGCTGGTCGTGGATCACTTCGATAAACGCCAAGGCGCAATCAAGGGCAAGGGAATGCTCGTCTGCATGAGTCGAAGAATCTGCGTGGAAATGTATGAGCGCATCACCCGCCTACGCCCTCAATGGGCGGCAAAAGAAGATACGGAGGGCTTCGTAAAAGTCGTGATGACCGGCTCTGCTGCTGATCCGATACCTTACCAACCGCATGTGCGAAACAAGGCTGGCCTCGACCTGCTCGCCCGCAGATTCCGCGATCCGGAAGACCCTTTCCAACTCGTGATTGTCCGCGACATGTGGCTCACGGGTTTTGACTCACCCTCGATGCACACGCTGTATGTGGACAAGCCGATGCACGGCCACAACCTCATGCAGGCGATAGCCCGCGTGAATCGCATTTTCAAAAGCAAGCCAGCCGGGTTGGTGGTGGATACCATCGGTATCGCCACCGATCTCAAGCAGGCGCTCACATTTTACTCAGACCGCGATCGAGGCAACACGGGCATCGACACACAGGAGGCCATAATGGCGCTCCAGCAGGCCGTGGAGGTCATGAGGGCGATGTTTCATGGATTCGACTACCAGCCCGCCTTGCATGGGGATTCCAAGCAACGCCTGAAAATTCTGGCCGGTGCAGTGGATCATGTTTTGAAGCTGGAGGGCGACAGCGAAGAAGCAGTGAAAGCGGGGCGCAAGCGTTTCATGGATGCCGTGGCAAAGCTCGACAAAGCTTTCAAGATCGCTGCCGGAACGGATGCTGCAAAAAATGTGGTGGAGGAGGTCGCTTTCTTCAATGCCGTGCGAATCGTTATTCGCAAGATGGATATCGACGGTGGCGGCGAAGGTCGCGTTATCGACCTGGACGCAGCAATCAAAAATCTCGTCAATCAAGCGGTCGCCTCCACAGAGATCATCGACATCCTCGCCGCTGCTGGGATCAAGAGTCCCGACATCTCCATTCTAAGCGATGAGTTCCTGCGTGAGATGGAGGGGCTGAAACACAAGAACCTCGCCGTCGAGGCGCTCAAAAAACTCCTCAATGGAGAGATCAAGAATCGCACCCGCACAAATGTCGTCCGCAACCGGCAGTTTACCGAGCGATTAGAAGCAGCCATGGCCAAATACCACAACCGAGTGGTGGATGCCCTTCAAGTCATCGAAGAACTCATCCGTATTGCCCGCGACTTGCGGAAGGAACCCGAGGACGGACTCTCCAAAGAAGAAGTTGCCCTCTACGACGCTCTCGCCGACAACGCCAGCGCCTTGAAGGTCATGGGCAACGAGAAACTTCGAGTCATCGCCCAACTCCTCGTCAAAGCCATCCGCGAAAACGCAGGGGCCGACTGGTGGAGGATCAACCAGCGTCGAAAAGAAATGAGGCGAGCTGTAAAGCGAATCTTGCGTGAAACCGGCTACCCGCCAGACCTCGAAGACGAAGCCATCAAAACCGTCGTCCGCCAAGCCGAAGCCCTTGCTGCAGAAGTCAAAGAAAAGAAAGAGCGCCAAGGGGAGTATTACGAGTAGGGGAAATATGAGACGCGTCTTGTTTTTAAAAACTCACATCGGAAAACCGATCACATTTTTAGTCAATTATCGAAAGTAAAATATTAAATTAAATACCGCATCGGCCACCGCGTGAAAACCGACGAAAAATAAATCACACCAACCAAAAACTATGAGTATGCTACTTGTCCACGAACTGCACGAAGCCCGAGATAGGATCTTATTGCTAAGAGAACAACTCACACAGGCGCGGGAGAGGGAAATCCCCGCCTACCAGCCTTTCCTCAACGAGCAAATCGACCTGCTAACCGATGCGCTGGAACAGGCAAAAATCCCAGAGCGTTACCGTGTGGCTGTGGTCGGACGGTTTAAAGTGGGAAAGTCTTCCTTCGTTAACAAACTCGCCGATGTGCGGCTAGCAGGCGTGGATACCAATCCTGAAACTGCGGCCATTTCGGTTTTTCGTTACGACACCGAGGCACGAGCAGAAGTCGAACTTATCAGCAAAGAAGCCTGGGAACGGCTGGCTGCGGACCATGCGGAAGATCCGAAAAGCCCGGATGTGAAAAGATATGAGCGCTTCGTCACGTTCAATGAACGCCCGCCTCGGAAAGACAAGGAGGGGCGCGTCATCCAGGCACCGAAGTTCGACCTCTCCGCGTTAGCCAACCAGTGGATAGCTGAGGGAGGTAGGTCGCATCCCGTAGGAGCACAGGACTGGAACAGCAAGGCAGGCAAAAAGGCATTTCTCGCGGAGATCCGGAAGTTCACCACCAGTCAGGAGCCTCTCCATTATCTGGTTAACAAGCTCACCATCCATG
>CANKXQ010000150.1 GCA_947487745.1 Spartobacteria bacterium
TCCTCCCTTCATGAATCTTTCTTGGAAACGCACACTCCGCACGGCCTCATCAGAACGCTTTCTCGCGCAGCGCGAGGGCAAGGATGTTGCCGCAGTCGATCTCCACTACCTCGCCACTGGCACCGTTGCTGGAACCGTGATTCTGCTGAAGGACGGGGGATGGAATGAGTCTGATGTGCCAGCGCTACTCGGTTCGCTGGATGAAGATTTTCTGCCTGATGTGGACCTCGACCATGGAAATCTCAACTACACCGTTGTCCTCGGAGAGGTGCTTGGAAACTACGAAGCGCAGCTCAAATGAAAGAGGCAGCTTCTCTCAATCTCTCCAATGATGTGGAGCAGGCTGCCTCTTTATTCGAGTCTATGCATGGCTCGGATCAGAGGGTTCTTTGGGTTGCGGGTGGATCTGCGGCATATCGCTCCGGCATTGTTATGGGGCTGGCAGACAAAATACGGGTGCCATTTCTGGATATTGGCAAAACGCTGTCCGCCGCGCTTCTTGATGTCTCGCCGAACTTGCGGCCTGTTTCTGTCGAAGACTGTTTTTATGATTTGCTGGATGCTGGCGAGGGTGCCACTCGTTGCCTTGATCTTTTGGATATTCTTTTTGAAGAAACCCTGCTCCTTGATGCCGTGAGCCTCATCCATGCGAGTTCCAGGCGATTCAGGATTGTTGCTTCCTGGCCGGGCCACGCCGATGGCGATAAACTTTTTTACGCTCCCTCAGAGCACCCTTCCCATGTGGAATTTCAACCTGCCAAATTTGGTGGGAACTTCTATTTAGCTTCGTAATATACACCCTTCTATGCGCTACGCAGATCTTGTTGATTTCAGTCCTATCGAAACCGTCGTCCAGCTTCGCGACAGCGATAAAAAAGAAAAAGCCCGAGAGCTGGTGCGAAGCTATGTCATTTCTCAGGACATGGCCGAGCGATTGCAGAAAATGCTCTTCCCAAAATTGGCTTTTGATGGGGTGACGGATTCGATGGGGCTCCTTGTCGTGGGTAACTACGGGTCTGGAAAAAGCCACTTGATGTCATTGATCTCTTCGATCGCCGAGGATGAGAGCCTGCTGGCGGATATAGAGAACCCCGATGTGCGCGAGAGCGCCAAGGTTATTGCGGGTCGATTCAAAGTGGCCCGCATGGAGATTGGCTCCACGAAGATGGGCCTTCGCGAAATTATCACCGGCAGCCTGACCAAGCATCTGGCCAAGATGGGCGTGGATTTCACATTTCCGGAGGCCCATGTGGTCTCGGAAAATAAAACCTCCTTTGAGGATATGATGCATGTCTTCCATCAGAAATATCCCGACAAGGGCCTTTGTTTGGTGGTGGATGAGATGTTGGACTACCTTCGCTCTCGCAATCAGCAGGACTTGGTTCTTGATCTCGGTTTTTTGCGTGAGGTGGGAGAAGTTTGCAAGGGGCTCAAATTCCGTTTCATGGCGGGTGTCCAAGAAGCCATTTTTGATTCCGGGCGCTTTGCATTTGCTGCGGACAGCATCAATCGCGTCAAAGACCGCTATCGCCAAATCCACATCGCCACATCCGATATCAAGTTTGTTGTGGCTCATCGCCTCCTGCGCAAGACAGCGGCGCAGCGCAAGCAGATCCATGAGTATTTATCCAAGTTCTCGAAGTTCTACGGCGACTGGGATACGCGCATGGACTCTCTTGTAGACCTTTTTCCAGTGCATCCAGACTACATCGAAACATTCCAAAAAATTCCTATCGTTGAGAAGCGCGGCATTTTGGAGGTCCTCTCCCGCGCTATCACTTCGATGGCGGACAAGGATGTTCCGCAGGACGAGCCTGGCTTGCTGTCTTTTGACGGCTTCTGGCTTCACATACAGGGAAATCCTGCATTCCGTGCCGATCTGGATGTGAAGGCGGTGATGGATTGCTCCCGGGTGGTTGAAGACAAGGTGACCAATTCATTTCCTAAAAAACAGTATCGACCGATGGCGATGCGCATCCTGAATGGCATTTCTGTCCATCGCCTCACCACAAACGATATCCATATTCCCATCGGTCTGACTCCCGAGGAGCTGCGCGACCGGCTTTGCCTCTACCACCCCATGGCTGCGGAATTGGGCAATGCACCTGCCGACGACCTTCTCAGCCTTGTCGAGGTGACACTCAGGGAGATTCGCTCCACTGTAAGCGGGCAGTTTATTTCCCAGGCATCAGATAACCGCCAAGTCTATCTCGATCTCAAGAAGACGGATGACTACGACGCCTTGGTGGAGAAAAAAGCGGAGACTCTCAGCGACGATTCTCTCGATGCGGCCTACTACGAGGCGCTCACCCAGATTCTTGAATGCACCGACCCTACGAGTTTTACGGGTTTCCGCATTTGGGAGCGGGCCATCCTGTGGCAAGAGCGGAATGTGACAAAGCTTGGCTGGCTTTTCTTTGGCGTTCCCAGCGAGCGTTCCACAGCCCAGCCGCCCCGGGACTTCTACCTGTATTTCATCCAACCCTTCGCGGCTCCCCGCTACACGGACGAGAAAAAGCCGGACGAGGTGTTTTTCCGTTTGGATGGGCATGATGATGGATTCTCCACACCACTGCGGCTTTATGCTGCGGCACTCGACCTTGCAGGCACCTCCAGCGGCCAAAAAAAGCAAGCCTACTCAGAGAAGGCAAAGATCCACTTTGGCGCCCTCAATAAATGGCTTCGCGAGAAATTCCTCTCAGCCATCCAAGTGACCCATGAGGGCAAGAAAAAATCCCTCAGCCAAGCTCTGGCGGGTGCCAGTGCGGCAGGGATGACAGCCGCCGAGCAGATTTTCACCGCCGCATCGCGGAGCCTCACTGCTCAATTTGCAAGCGTCTGCGGGGAATACCCGACCTTTTCGAAGAAGATCACATTTGGACCAGGCGGAAATGCTCTCTCCGCTGTGCAGGATGCTCTTCGCGGCCTGACCGCACCTCCTACGCAGAATGGCGCGGCCGTATTGGATGGCCTCGGCCTCATGAACGGGGAAAAAATCGACCCCTATGCCAGCCCTTACGCCAAGCACATTATCGACCTTCTCAACGAGAAAGGACACGGGCAGGTTCTGAACCGAGCCGAACTCATTCAGGAGATCGATGGCGTTTCCTATTTTGTGGCTCCCGGGAAGTTCCGTCTTGAGCCGGAGCTTCTCTTGGTTGTCCTGGGTGCACTCATCCATTCCGGCGATGTCGTGCTTGCCATCCCGGCAAAAGAATTTACCGCCACCGACCTGAAAGAACTCGCAGCTCAACCGATTGACACCCTCCTGCAGTCCAAACACATCAAAAAACCGAAGGATTGGAATCTCCCCGCGATCAAAGCTGTTTTTGAATTGCTGGGCCTTCCTGGTGGTCTCGCCGTGCAGGTGACCCAGAACAACCCCGAGCCCGTCATCCAGCTGAATGCCGAGGTTTTGACCCGTGTGGAGAAGCTCGTCCTCTCGCGGCAGGAATTTGGAAATGGCCTGCCTTTCTGGGGGCAGCACTTGCTCGCTCCGGAGGAGATCGCTCGCCTCTCCGCCGATGTGGACAAAGCCAAGGAGTTTCTGGAAAGCCTTCAAGCCTACAAAACACCCGGCACACTCAAAAATTTCCGCTATTCCGTGGAGGATGTGAGAGCCCTGGCTCCCGTGTTCCAGAGCGTGCGCGATGTGGCGGAGCTGAAAGCCTTCGCCGACACACTGTCAGAATACACCGCCTACCTCACTTCGGCGGAATCCATTCTCCCTGAGCTGCACCCTTGGCGCGCAAAGTGCCAGACCGCCAAGAAGAAACTTCGCGAAGAGGCTCTCGTCGCTGCGAATAGGGCATCCGATGCTTTCAGGAAAAAGGCGATCGCCTCGCTGCAGAGCCTCAAGCAGGAGTATATCACCGCCTACTTGGAGCTTTATCGGCACGCCCGCTTGGACCACGCCCAAGACAAACAAAAAGCCGCGATCCTCGCCGACTACCGCTTGGACCACCTCAAGCTCCTTGTTGGCATTTCCAGCATCAATCGCAGTCAACTCATCGAGCTTCAAGATGAGCTGGGCCGCTTGAAGACCGGAGAAAACCTCACCGCATCCGATCTGCAGCTCACTCCCTCGGCAGGCGAGTTTTTTCCAGCCATGGAGGCCGGTGGCGACATATCCGCCGAGCAGCGACTCCGAAATCTCAAGGATAAACTGCAGGCCGTGCACACCGCATGGACAAATGCCCTTCTGAATGATCTGGAAGATCCCGTTACCCAAGAACACCTGGATTTGCTCAAGCCCGCCGAACGCAAACTCGTGGAAGACTTCCGCAAGGCGAAGGAACTGCC